>NZ_DBMDHH010000008.1:0-77835 GCF_057433415.1 Anaerotruncus sp.
CGTTCGTGATCGTGGGGGACGCGGGAGAGATTTCGGGGGAGGGCTTCCGGGAGCACGCGCCGTCCGACCTGACGCTGGCCGACCTGCTCCGCCGGGCGCGCAAAAAACAGGCATGACAGAAAAGGGACGCCCGCGGGCGTCCCTTTTTGATACCGGTTTCCGCTCAGGAGCGGCCGGGCTCCTTGTAGGCGGTGATGTCCACGCAGGACATGAGGCAGACGCTCTGCCCGTCGACCCAGGTCATGCGGGAGGCGGTGGCGCTCGTCCAGACGGACAGCTGGGTGTTGTGGAGCTCCATCGTGCAGCTTCCCGCGCCGGTGCGGTCCATCTCGCGCATCGGGCATTGCGGGCAGGGCGCGCGGTTTCCCCAGAAGGCCTCGTAGCAGCACGCGCCGACCTTTGCCCCGGGCACCAGCTCGAGGGTCTTCCGGTTGATGTAGAGCAGCCGGTGGTCCCCGCCGATGACGTAGGTCCACAGGTTCTGATGGTCGAGCACCGCGCGGGTGACCCGGAAGGACTCGGCCAGCTTTTCCTGCGTGCGCCATTTGATCAGGAAGGTGCTGAGGATTTTGGAGATGAAGGTGAGGGTGTCGATCTCCTCCTGCGTCCAGAATCGCTGGGCGCTGCATTCGTCGAAGCCGACGTACCCCGAAAACACGCCGTCGTTTTTGAGGGCGCATTGGAGCATCGAATGGATATTCTGGACAGCGAGAGCGTCGTGGAGCCCCTTCACGGTCAGCCGGGAGATGTCGTCGCAGTAGAAGACCCCGTCCTCATTGAAGTTGGCGGCATAGTCGCCGATCAGGGAATAGGGGACCCGCTGGAGATTGTCGATCTGGGGGGAGACGCCCTCGTTGCACCATTCAAAGGTGTTGTTGCAGGCGAGCCCGTCCTCGGTGTTCTCGAATATGTAGGCGCGGCTCACGTCGAAATGCCGCCCCACGATCGCGAGGATCGCGTTTACCGCCTTGTTGATGTCGTCCGAATCGTAGAGGATTTGGAAGATGTATTCCGCGATATGCTCTGTGAAGGATTTGCGCCCGACGTCCGGTTCCTCCCCGCGCCGCGTGCCGGGCGGGAGGAAGGGGTCGCCGCCGCCGTCGTAGAACTGGCAGCGGTCCTTGCCGAGCTTTTTGGCGCTGTAAAGGGCGCTGTCCGCCTTCTCGAAGAGGGCGCGGTAGTCACCGCCGTCGCGCGGGCAGAGGGCGATGCCGATGCTGCCCGAGATCGCGTGCCCGGCGTTGTGCCCGGCGAGGGTGCTGCGGAAGGCGTTGAGGACCGCCCCGGCCTTTTCGCCGATGACCTCCTCGTCGTCCGCGCCCTTGAGGAAGACGACGAACTCGTCCCCGCCGATCCGCCCGACGATGTCGGTGGATCGGAACAGCTGGGTGATCCGCTCCGAGACGTCGCGCAGCACGGCGTCGCCGAGCAGGTGGCCGAGGTGGTCGTTGACCGCCTTGAAGTCGTCGATGTCGATGATGAAGAGGGCGCCCGAGGCGGCGGGGCCGCTCTTTTCGAGGAAGCGGTTGACCATGACCTCGGTGTAGCGCCTGTTGTAGAGCCCGGTCAGCGGATCGCGCCGCGACTGGTCCTTGAACTCCTGCTCCCGGCGCTTGTCCCGGTCGATGTCCTTGATGCTGCCGATCAGCCGCCGGTACTTCCCGTCGGAGCCGCGGATGGGGACGAGGGTGATGCGCACCCAGGTGTAGTGCCCTTCGCCGTCGAGGGTGCGGTATTCGGCCGAGAGGGCGGTCTCTCCATCGTCGAAGGCCTGGCGGACCCGCTCGGACGACAGGCTTTCGCGGAGGCGGTCGCGGTCCTCAGGATACACGTGGGGGAAATCGTCGTCCGGCAGGAACCCCGCCGGGTCCTTGCCGCCGAGGTAAAGGGCGCTGTTGGCGGTGACCAGCCCGTTGGAGGCGTTGTATTCAAACACAAGGTCGCTCGTGGCCTCGAGCGCAAAGCGGTAGCGGGTCTCGTCGGCCCTGCGCTCGTCGTTGAGCCGTTCGAGCTCGGCGGTTTTTTCCGCGATCTTCTTCTTGAGCAGGGCATTGCTCTGCTCGGTGAGGCTCTTGGCGAAGAACTCGCCCTCCCGCTGGTAGCGGTCGGGCGCCGAGTGGTGCAGGTGCAGCACGGAGAAATTTCCGTCCCGCAGGCGGCAGACCCCCGAAAACCGGGTGTTGAGGTCCGCGACGACGCGGTCCTGCCCGCCGCTCTCCTCCCGCGCGCGGATGGTGCCGAAGGTGAGGAAGAGATCGTCGGAGAGCTGCCGGGCGCGGTAATCCTCGCCGACGATGGAAAAATGCCCGCTCCACTCCTGGGACTCCGCGCCGAGCATCCGCACGGCGTCGCCGAGGCTGAGGCAGAGCTCCCCCTCGCCGGTGCCGATCCAGGTGACCTCCTCGTCAAAAGACCGGATGATCCCGGAATAATCGCGGGCCTCCAGGTAGTCGTGCCAGACGCCGCGCACGAATTCGGCGGCGCGCGTCTCCAGATCGTTCATCGGATTTCCTCCCTTCCAGGAAAACGTCCGGACCGCGGTCCGGACAAAACAGCTGTCATAATATTACCATATCTTTATAAAAAAGGCCAGAGTTTATGATCGAAATTCTGGAAAGGACGCATTTTTTCATCGCCCGGGCGGTCCTTGCAACGAAAGCCGGGACATGTTACACTGCAAAATAGGATTACTTCGGAAAGGATGATCACCGGATGGACTGGTTTCGGCGGATGATGCCGGGCAGGCGGGGGCTTGACGGGCTGGGCTGGGCGCTGCTGGCCGGCGCGGCGGTTTCGATGGCCCTGCGCCGCGCGACGGGGTATCGGCTCTTCTGGACGCTGGCGTTTGTGCTGCTGGCGGTCTTTTTCCTGCGTTTTTTCTCGCGGGACGCGGGGCGCCGCTATGAGGAGAACCGACGTTTTATGGCGCTGTGGCGGCCGCTGGCGCGCCGCTTTTCCTCCTGGGCGGACGCCCTGCGGGACGCGCGGACCCACCGGCGTTTCCGCTGCCCCTCCTGCGGGCAGAAGGTACGGGTGCCGCGCGGGAAGGGGAGGATCTGCATCACCTGCCCGCGATGCCGGGTGGAATTCGTCCGGCGGACGTGAAAATTTACAGAATATTCGCCTTTCCACCGGCACGCGTATGTTAAAATGAGCTGAGACACCGGAGATGGAGGGAGAAGGGTTTGGACCGATTGCTGACCTATCGCCCGGAGCGGCAGGGACGCTATCTCTTTTGGGCGATGACCGCCTTCGCGCTGGCGCTGATCGGCTTCGGGCTGCTGTGGGACACGCCCGCGGGCGTCGTTTCGGGCATCTGGAAGATCATCCGCACCCAGGCGGGGCTGATCACCGACTCGATCAGCGTCGGCGGCATGGGGGCCGCGTTTGTCAATGCGGGCCTGGTGACGCTGCTGTCGATCGGCATCCTGCGCGCCGTCCGGATGAACTTTTCGGGCATCAGCGTGGCGAGCCTCTTTTTGATGGCCGGGTTCTCCCTCTTCGGCAAGGACGTCTGGAACATCTTCCCGATCATTTTCGGCGGATGGCTCTATTCCCGCTATAAGCGGGAGCATTTCGGCCGCTACGTCTACATCTCCCTCTTCGGCACGGCGCTCGCGCCCGTGGTCTCGGAGATCGTCACCGTCGGCCGCGAACGGGACAAGCTGCTCTGGTACCTGCTCGGGGTCGGCATCGGCGTGGCCGTCGGCTTTCTGCTGCCCGCCGTCGCCTCCTTCACACTGCGGGTGCACCAGGGCTACAACCTCTATAACGTCGGCTTTACGGCGGGGCTGATCGGCATGGTGCTCGCCTCCTTTTTCAAATCCTTCGGGCACACCTTCGAGGCGCGCCTCGCGTGGAGCACCGGCAACAACCTGCCGCTCGCCGCCTTCCTGTTCGGTCTGTTCGCCCTGATGGCGCTGGCGGGCTTCTGGTGGAACGGGCGCAGCTTCCGGAACGTCGCGCGCATCACCCGCCATTCGGGCCGCCTCGTGGCCGACTTCGTCCAGCTAGACGGACTGCCCGTGACGCTCATCAACATGGGGATCATCGGCGCGGCCGCCACCGTCTACGTGCTGGTGGTGGGCGGCGACCTCAACGGGCCGACCATCGGCGGCGTCTTTACGATCTGCGGGTTCGGCGCGTTCGGCAAGCATCTCAAGAACATCATCCCCGTCGTGCTCGGCGTGGTGATCAGCTCCTTTTTCATGGTGTGGTCGCTGAGCGAGCCCAACGTTTTGCTGGCGGCCCTCTTTGCGACGGGGCTCGCCCCCATCGCGGGGCAGTTCGGCTGGAAATGGGGGATCGCCGCGGGCGTGATCCACGCCTCGGTGGTGCTCAACACCGGCTTCCTGCACGGGGGCCTCAATCTCTACAACAACGGTTTTTCGGCGGGGCTCGTGTGCATTGTGCTGGTGCCGCTCATCGAGGCGCTGCGCCGGGACCGGGAATAACAGGGGGAATCGATACGGAAGCTACAGCCAGAAAGATGACGAAAGTGATCGACGAGCTGATCGTGTTCTTTTTCAGCGTCGGCTCGGACGGGGTGCGGATGGATTTGCGCAAGCTGGAGGACGGCTACGAGCTCTCGCTCAAAAGCCGGTACGACCCGGCGGAGAGCAAGAAGGTGAACGACCTCGACCGGTTCCTCAACCAGGCGGAGAAAAACGAGGGGCTCGAGGAGTTCTTCTGGCAGCTCGCGGGAGTGAGCGGGCTGGGGCAGGACAGCGAACTGCACCTGATCGGGCAGATGGTCGACTGCCGCAGGCTGGAGATCGGCGCCGACACGGTGGAGCTCACGCTTTTTAAGCGCAGGGAATGACCTGAAATTCCCTTTCAAACCCGCATGAACAGGGGCCTTTGGAGCGTTTGTTTCAAAAGTGCATAAAAGCGGTTTCGGGCGAGGGGGGAGATTTAGACAAACTCATAAAAATCGTGAAAAGTTTGTTAAAAATATAGCAATTTCAAAACCCTTGTAGTATACTGATAATCGAAGGGCCGGTCCGGCCCGAAACCTGAGAATTTCAAGAAAAATCGGAGGCGTCAACATGTCAAAGGAAATCGTATTGGCCGGTGCCTGCCGCACCGCAATCGGCAAAATGGGCGGTTCCCTCACGGGTGTCCCCGCCGCGCAGCTCGGTGCTATCGTGATTAAGGAAGCCCTCAACCGCGCGGGCGTGAAACCCGAGCAGGTTGACGAAGTCTTTATGGGCTGCGTGCTCCAGGCCGCGCAGGGCCAGAACGTCGCGCGCCAGGCCGCCCTCAAGGCCGGCCTTCCCATCGAGGTCCCCGCGCAGACGCTGAACATCGTCTGCGGCTCCGGCCTCAAGTGCGTCAACCTCGCGGCAGCGATGATCGCTTCGGGCGAGGCGGACATCATCGTCGCCGGCGGCATGGAGAACATGTCCGCGACCCCCTTCGCGCTCGACAAGGCGCGCTACGGCTACCGCATGAACGACGGCAAGCTGATCGACTGCATGATCAAGGATTCCCTCTGGGACGCTTTCAATAACTATCATATGGGCATCACCGCGGAGAACGTCGCCGAGAAATACGGCGTCACCCGCGAGATGCAGGACGAGTTCGCCGCGTCCAGCCAGCAGAAATGCGAGGCCGCCCGCAAGGCCGGCAGGTTCAAGGACGAGATCGTCCCGGTCCCCATCAAGGTCAAGAAGGAGACCGTCCTCTTCGATACCGACGAGTTCCCCCGCGACGGCGTGACCGCCGAGGGCATCGCCAAGCTGCGCCCGGCCTTTAAGGAGGGCGGCACGGTGACCGCCGCGAACGCCTCGGGTATCAACGACGGCGCCGCCGCGATCGTCGTCATGAGCGCCGACAAGGCCAAGGAGCTCGGCATCAAACCGATGGCCAAATGGGTCGCCGGCGCGACCGCGGGCGTCGATCCCTCCATCATGGGCATCGGACCCGCCTTCTCCACCAAGAAGCTGTTTGACAAGACCGGCCTCACGATCGACCAGATGGACCTCATCGAGGCGAACGAGGCGTTTGCCGCGCAGTCGCTGGCCGTGGGCATCGAGCTCGGCTGGGACGCCTCCAAGGTCAACGTCAACGGCGGCGCGCTCGCGCTGGGCCACCCGGTGGGCGCCTCCGGCTGCCGCATCCTCGTCACCCTGCTGCACGAGATGAAGAAGCGCGGCTCCAAGCTGGGACTCGCGACCCTCTGCATCGGCGGCGGCATGGGCTGCTCGACGGTTGTCGAAAATATCCAGTAACAGGGAAAATCAGTTTCAGGCATCCGGGTCTCCGGGTGCCTGAAAGCTGTACAAAAGCGAAAATACACACAGGAACGGAGGCAAAAACTTGAGTTACGTCACCTACGAACAGAGGGGCTTCGTCGGCGTAATCACCATCGACAAGCCCAAGGCGCTCAACGCGCTGAACAGCGAGGTGCTCGGCGATCTCGAGAAGGTCGTCGACGCGATCGACGTGGACGCGACCCGCTGCGTCATCATCACCGGCGCGGGGGAGAAGGCGTTCGTCGCGGGCGCGGACATCGCCGAGATGTCCGGGCTCACCAAGGCCGAGGGCAAGGCGTTCGGCAAGAAGGGCAACGACATCTTCCGCAAGATTGAGACGCTGCCCGTGCCGGTCATCGCGGCGGTCAACGGCTTCGCGCTCGGCGGCGGCTGCGAGCTGGCCATGAGCTGCGACATCCGCATCGCTTCGGAAAACGCGGTGTTCGCGCAGCCGGAGGTTTCGCTCGGCATCACCGCCGGCTTCGGCGGCACCCAGCGGCTGGCCCGCACGATCGGCGTGGGCAAGGCCAAGGAGCTCCTCTACACCACGAGCAAGGTGAAGGCTCCCGAGGCGCTCGCGCTCGGGCTCGTCAACGCCGTCGTCCCGCTGGAAAACCTGATGGACGAGGCGATGAAGCTGGCCGAGAAGATCGCCCGCAACGCGCCGATCGCGGTGCGCGCCACCAAGAAGGCGATCAACGACGGCCTGCAGGTCTCGATCGACGAGGGCGTCGCGATCGAGGAGGAGCTGTTCGGCAGCTGCTTCGAGACGCTGGACCAGCAGAACGCGATGAAGGCGTTTGTGGCGAAGGAGAAGCCCGCCCCGTTCGAAAACAGGTAATGCGATCCTGATATTTACATATGGAGGTAACTGAAATGAAAGTTGGCGTTATCGGCGCGGGAACGATGGGTTCCGGCATCGCGCAGGCATTCGCGGTCACTGACGGCTACGAGGTCGTGCTCTGCGACATCACCGAGGAATTTGCCGCGGGCGGCAAGAAGAAGATCGAGAAATCCCTCACCAAGCTCGTCTCCAAGGGCAAGATGGAGCAGGAGAAGGCGGACGCGATCCTGGCGAAGATCACCACCGGGCTCAACGACAAGGTGGCCGACTGCGACCTGGTTGTCGAGGCGGCGCTCGAGAAGATGGACCTCAAGAAGGAGCTCTTCGCGAAGCTGCAGACGATCTGCAAGAAGGACGCGATCTTCGCGTCCAACACCTCCTCCCTCTCCCTGACCGAGATGTCCCAGGGGCTTGACCGCGCGATCGTGGGCATGCACTTCTTCAACCCCGCGCCCGTCATGAAGCTGGTCGAGGTCACCGCCGGCCTGCACACCGCTCCCGAGACGGTCGAAAAGATCGTCGCCATCTCAAAGGAGATCGGCAAGACCCCGGTTGAAGTCAAGGAGGCCCCCGGCTTCGTCGTCAACCGCATCCTCATCCCGATGATCAACGAGGCGATCGGCATCTACGCCGAGGGCGTCGCGTCGGTCGAGGGCATCGACTCCGCCATGCAGCTCGGCGCGAACCACCCGATGGGCCCGCTCGCGCTCGGCGACCTGATCGGCCTGGACGTCTGCCTCGCGATCATGGAAGTGCTCTACAACGAGTTCGGCGATCCGAAATACCGCCCGCATCCGCTGCTCCGCAAGATGGTCCGCGGCGGCACGCTCGGCCGCAAGACCGGCAAGGGCTTCTACGACTACTCCAGGTAAATCCGCTCCCGCTCCGCAGGCCGCGCGGCGCATCCGATGTGCCGCGCGGCTTGGCGCGGGCAGCTTTCGCAGGAAATATAAACATATTAGGGAGGAACTTGCATGGACTTTGTACTCAGCAAAGAGCAGGAGATGGCAAGACAGCTTTTCCGTGACTTCGCGGAAAAGGAAGTGAAGCCCCTTGCTCAGGAAGTGGATGAGGAAGAGCGCTTCCCGGCCGAGACGGTCGCGAAGATGCAGAAATTCGGTTTTATGGGCATCCCGTTCCCGAAGGAGTTGGGCGGTCAGGGCTGCGACACGCTGACCTACGCGATGTGCGTCGAGGAGCTGTCGAAGGTCTGCGCCACGACGGGCGTCATCGTGTCGGCGCACACCTCGCTCGGCTGCGACCCGATCAAAAAGTACGGCACCCCCGAGCAGATCGAAAAATACCTCGTCCCGATGGCGCAGGGCAAAAAGCTCGGCGCGTTCGGCCTCACCGAGCCGGGCGCCGGCACCGACGCCTCCGGCCAGCAGACCAAGGCGGTGCTCGACGGCGACCACTATGTGCTCAACGGCTCCAAGATCTTCATCACCAACGCCGGCCAGGCGGACGTATACGTCATCTTCGCGATGACCGATAAATCCAAGGGCAACCGCGGCATTTCGGCGTTCATCGTCGAAAAGGAGTTCCCCGGCTTCTCGATCGGCAAGAAGGAGCTCAAGATGGGTATCCGCGGCTCCTCCACCTGCGAACTGATCTTTGAAAACTGCATCGTCCCGAAGGAGAACCTCCTCGGACAGGAGGGCAAGGGCTTCGGCATCGCGATGGGCACCCTTGACGGCGGCCGCATCGGCATCGCCGCGCAGGCGCTGGGCATCGCGCAGGGCGCGTTTGACGAGACGGTCAAATACGTCAAGGAGCGCAAACAGTTCGGCCGCCCGATCTCGGCGTTCCAGAACACCCAGTTCCAGCTTGCGGACATGAAGGCCAAGATCGAGGCCGCCCGCCTGCTCGTCTACAGCGCCGCGGTGGCCAAGGACACCAAAAAGCGCTTCTCGGTCGACGCCGCGATGGCCAAGCTGTTCGCCGCCGAGACCGCGATGGAAGTCACCACCAAGTGCGTGCAGCTCTTCGGCGGTTACGGCTATACGAGGGATTACCCCGTGGAGCGCATGATGCGCGACGCGAAGATCACGGAGATCTACGAGGGCACCAGCGAGGTCCAGCGTATGGTCATTTCCGGATCGTTCTTGAAGTAGAAGGGAGTTGCAGGAATTGAAAGTAGTCGTTTGCATTAAGCAGGTCCCGGATACCAACGAGGTCAAGCTCGATCCGGTGACCGGAACGCTGATCCGTGAAGGCGTCCCCAGCATCATCAACCCGGACGACAAGGCGGGCCTCGAGGCCGCGCTGCGTCTTAAGGACCAGTACGGCGCGCATGTCACCGTCATTTCGATGGGCCCGCCGCAGGCCGACCTGGCGCTGCGCGAGGCGCTGGCGATGGGCGCGGACGAGGCGATCCTCGTCACCGACCGCGCGTTCGGCGGCGCGGACACCTGGGCGACCTCGTCGACCATCGCGTCCGCCATCGAGAACCTCGAGTACGACCTCATCATCACCGGCCGCCAGGCGATCGACGGCGACACCGCCCAGGTCGGCCCGCAGATCGCGGAGCATCTGGGCCTGGCCAACATCAGCTATGCCGAGGACCTCAAGGTCGAGGACGGCTATGTGATCGTCAAGCGGCAGTACGAGGACCGCTACCACATCCTCAAGGCGAAAATGCCCTGCCTGATCACCGCGCTCAGCGAGCTGAACGAGCCCCGTTACATGACCCCGGGCGGCATCTTCGACGCCTACCGTGAGAAAGAGGTCAAGGTGTGGACCCGTCCCGACCTCAAGGTCGACGACGGCAACATCGGCCTCAAGGGTTCCCCGACGCGGGTCTTCAAGTCGTTCACCAAGGCCGTCAAGGGCAAGGGCACCGTCGTGACCCTCGACCCGCAGGAGTCGGCCAACTGGCTGGTCGACAGGCTCAAAGAAAAATTCATTCTGTGAGGAAAGTGGTGAACGAAATGGCTGTTTCTGATTATAAAGGCGTATTTATCTTCGCACAGCAGGTCGACAACAAGATCACCGGCGTTTCCTATGAGCTGATCGGCAAGGGCAAGCAGCTCGCCGCCGACCTCGGCGACGAGGTGACCGCGGTCCTGCTGGGCCATCAGGTGACCGACCTTGCCAAAAAGCTCGCGCGCTACGGCGCCGACCGCGTGATTGTCGTGGACGATCCCGCGCTTGAGACCTATATGACCGAGCCGTACGTCGAGGCGATGTACGAGGTCATCCAGGCGAAAAAGCCCGCCGTCGTCCTCTACGGCGCGACCGCGATCGGCCGCGACATGGCCCCGCGCGTCTCCGCGCGCGTGCACACCGGCCTGACCGCCGACTGCACCGGGCTGGAGATCGACCCCGAGACCAAGAACCTCATGATGACCCGTCCGGCGTTCGGCGGCAACATCATGGCGACGATCCTCTGCCCCGACCACCGTCCGCAGATGGCGACGGTCCGCCCGGGCGTGATGCAGCGCATCTCCCCGATCGACGGCGCCGAGTGCCCGGTCGAGAAGTTCGAGGTCCCGAACCTCGACTCCCGCAAGAACGTCGAGATCCTCGAGGTGATCAAGAAGGTCAGCGAGAAGATGGACATCCAGGACGCGAAGGTGCTCGTTTCGGGCGGCCGCGGCATGGGCTGCCCCGACAACTTCAAGCTGCTTGAGGAACTCGCCGACGAGCTCGGTGGCACCATCTCCTCCTCCCGCGCCTGCGTCGACGCCGGCTGGGTCGAGAAGGACCGCCAGGTCGGCCAGACGGGCAAGACCGTCCGCCCGAACCTGTACATCGCCTGCGGCATCTCCGGCGCCATCCAGCATCTCGCCGGCATGGAGGAGAGCGACATCATCATCGCCATCAACAAGGACCCCTCCGCCCCGATCTTCGAGGTCGCGGATTACGGCGTGGTCGGCGACGTCTGCAAGATCGTGCCCCTCTTCACCGAGGAGATTCGCCGCGTGCGCACCCAGAAGGCGAACGCCTGATTTTTCCCGCGAATCAAAGGGAGCCCCTTCCGTTCGGAAGGGGCTCCCTTTTTTGCGCGGCGGCGGAAAACCGCGCGGCCGCGGCCGCGCACGCGCGAATGCCCGGTTCGGGCGTTTTTTTTTCGCCGGGCGGTTTTCCTCTGCGTGGAAGGGTCGTCAGGTCGCTGAAACGGAGCTATAGATCGAGTATTTAAACCGATCCGTGACGACAAGGTCCTTGCTGACATAGATGGGCTTCTTTTTCTTATTGAAGTAGCGCCCGTCGAGAAGAAGCAGAGGTTCCCCGACGGGGATCTGCAGGTGGGACGCCTCCTCTTGATTGGACATGCACACCTCAAGCACGGACGTCCAGGCGTGGATCGCGGCGCCGTTTTTTCGCAGGATTTCGTGGAGGGACCCCTTCAGGTCCTCATAAAAGAGGAAGCTGCTTTTGACGGGAAAATAGTTGGTTTCTATCATAACGGGAACGTTATCGGCGTACCGGATCCGCTTCATGACAATCCCTTTGGAATTGTTTGGAAGCTCCAGGGATGCCGCCACACGCGCAGGCAGGTCGACGATCTCAAGCCCCAGCACTTTCGTGGACGGTTCGATTCCGCTGCTGCGGCATATTTCCGTAAAGCTGGAGAGGCCTTCCTTCATATTTCGCTGCATCGGCATCATGGAGGCGACAAACGTCCCCTTGCCTTGCTGCTTTACGACGATGTTGTCCGAGGATAACAGCTCCAGGGCCTTTCGCACCGTGATCCGGCTGACACCGTAGGTATCGCTCAGCTCCTTTTCGGAGGGCAGACGCTGCCCCGGGTTCAAGCTGTGCTCGTGGATGTAAAGCATAAGCTGCTCGGCCACCTGTTGATAGAGCGGCGTTCCATCGTTGATATCCACCTGATTCAAAAAGATCCCTCCGCGTATTTTTTTCGGCTTATCTGATCACTATTCATACAAGTTAGCACAAAAAGGAAAAATTATCAAGACGCCAAATTCTTTTAAACTTTTGAAAAAAAAACTATTGCAATTACCCAACAAACTTATTATAATACGTTATAGATGTTACAATACATCTTACACAAAAAGCACCCCTTTTGTCAACGCGATTACAGAGATGGAAGGATGAAAGAACATGGAAAAAATGGTCCGAATGCTGCTGGAGAAAAGAAAAATCGACAAGGTCTTTTTTGTTGCGTGCGGCGGTTCGCTGGCGGCTTTTTATCCGGCAAAATATTTTCTGGAGAGGGAGAGCAAGGCGCTTGTACGCATTGGATGGCACCCCGCCAATGAGTTTGTCCACGATACCCCCAAAGCTCTGGACCAAAACAGCCTGGTGATCTTGTGCTCCCATCAGGGCACGACTCCGGAAACCGTGGAGGCGGGCCGCCTGGCCAGGGAAGCCGGAGCCGCCACGGTGGTTTTTACATATGCTCCGGGATCGGCCATCACAACGCTGGGGGACCATGTGGTGGTCTATAGCTGGGGGGAGCGGCAGGTCTACTCGCGGAAAAAGGAGAGCCTCTGTCTGCGCCTGGTGATGGAATTTTTACACCAGTCTGAGGGGTGGAGCCATTACCAAGAAAGCATGGCCGCATTTGATCTCTATGACGAGATCGTGGCGAAAGCCAAAGAGGGCTGCCTGGCGGATGCGCAGCGGTTCGCGCAGTCGAACAGGGATGAAAGGATGATCTACACCGTTGGCTGCGGCGCGAGTTGGGGCGCGGCCTATATGGAAAGCATCTGCATCCTGATGGAGATGCAATGGATTCATTCCGCCTGCATCCATTCCGGCGAATTTTTCCACGGCCCGTTGGAGATCACGGACCAGCATACGCCGTTCCTGCTCTTTCTCAGCGACGGACCTTGCAGGGAGCTGGATGAGCGCGTGCTGAGATTCCTGGAACAATACGGACGCAAAATCTACACGATCGACGCGAGGCGGATGGGATTGGACGCGATCGACCCGGCGGCCGTGGAATATTTCTGCCCCCTGCTGCAATCCGCGGTGGTGGACGTCTATAACCAGGCGCTTGCCGAGGTGAGGGAGCATCCCCTGAGCATGCGCCGGTATATGTGGAAGGTCGCATATTGAGCCGCTGCTTGTAATTTCATCTGAGCGGCGCCCGAGAACTGGGGGAGTGTGCCATGCTAAACGTGATCGGTGTCGGCGACAACGTTGTGGACATCTATCTGCACAAAAACATTATGTATCCCGGCGGAAACGCCTTGAATTTTTGCGCCTACGCGAAAAAACTGGGGCATAACGCGGCATACATCGGCGTGTTCGGCGACGACCGGGCGGCTCGCCATGTGATGGATACAGCCAGGCTGCTGGGGATCGATCTTTCACGCGCCCGGCGCGTCCACGGCGAAAACGGGTATGCGAAGGTGGACCTCGTGGATGGGGACCGCACCTTCATAGAAAGCAACAAAGGAGGTGTCGCAAAAACCCACCCGTTAATGCTGGGGGCGTCCGATCTCGAGTTTATCCGCCGATTCGACCTGGTGCACACAAGCTGCTTCAGCTACATGGACGGCGAGCTTGAAAAGCTCTATCGGACGGGGGTCCCGGTCAGCTACGATTTTTCCGCCGACTTGAGCGACGACCGTCTGCGAAGCGTCTGCCCCTACCTGTTTTTAGGCGTGGGCTCCTGCAGTCATCTGGACGACCAGCAGGTTTCTGATCTGGCGCGCAGGATGCACCGCATGGGAAGCCGGATGGCCTTACTGAGCATGGGACGGCGCGGCGCGGTCCTCTTTGACGGGGAAACGCTCTACCGGCAGGCGTCGGGAAAGGAGAAGGCCGCCGACTCCATGGGAGCGGGCGATTCGTTCCTAACCAGCTTTGCGACCTCCTATCTCTCCCTGACGCGGGAACATGCGGCGCCGGACGCCGCCATTCGGAAAAGCCTGGAATCCGCGGCGGCCTTTGCTACGGAAACCTGCATGATAGACGGCGCGTTCGGATATGGCGCGACCTATGCGGATGAACTGTAAACAGGTTCGTAACAAAACGCGGTGAAAATGATTAAGGAGGTAAAAAATGAAAAAGCTACTATCTTTGCTACTGGCGCTGACGATGGTGAGCATGCTGCTCGCGGCCTGCGCGGGCGGCGCGAATCCACCGCCTGCGGAGCAGGCGAGCGCCTCCGCCCAACCGGTCGGTGGCACGCGGCAGGCTGGGGATGGCGGCGACGGGGAGATTGTACTGTCCCTGTATCATCGGTATGCAACCGAAAATCAGACAGCATTCATGTCCAAGATCATCGCGCTTTTTGAGGAACAGAATCCCGGCGTCAAGGTGGAGGTTTCCACGAGCGGCCGCGACGAGTACCGCGACAAGCTGAAGGTCGTGCTGGGGTCCAACAACATTCCCGATGTGTTCTTCAGCTACGCCTATGAAAACGCCAATGAAATCATCCGCGAGGGCAAGTGCCTGGATATCACGGGTTATTATGAGGCGGACGACGAGTGGAAGGGTTACTACATCGACGGGGTCCTCGACGGATATACCTATGAGGACGCCCTCTATGGCGCGCCGTATCGGGTTTCCATCTCCGTCATCCTTTATAACAAGGAGATCTACAGCGATCTCGGACTCTCCGTTCCCTCCACCATGGACGAGCTGCTGTCGAATTGCAAGGCGATACAGGCGGCCGGAATTCAGCCGTTTACCTTTGCGAACTCCGAGCAGTGGCCCGCGCCTCAGTGGATCGGGGCGTTCAACCAGAAGCTGGTTGCTCCGGAGGTGATGGCCGCCGATTATTCCCTGAAGGGAGACTTCAGCGATCCCGGCTATCTGAAAGCCTTCGACGTTTGGAGCCAACTGCTTGCCTATGCCAGTCCCGACGCGAATTCAAAAACCTACTCGATTTCCGAAGAGGAATTCGCCAGCGGTTCCGTGGCGATGATGTGGGGAGAATCCGTCTCAGTGGGCGACATCAATCTCCTGAACCCCGATTGCAGCTTCGGCTGCTTTGCCGTTCCCGCGATCGTGGGCGGCGCGGGGGACAACACCGGCATCCAGGGCGGCCCGGAGGGGTTCGTTGTGTCGTCCGGCACCGCGCATCCCGAGGAAGCCGCAAAATTGGTGAAGTTCCTGTCCAGCCCCGAGGTGGGCAAGCTGATGATGGCGGACCTGCAATGGTTTAATGGCTGCGCGGACGTGGTGAACGCCTCCGCGGAGGGGTTGACCCCGATCGAGGAGGCCTATACCTTCCTCAACAATTCCACCGGGCTACTGCCCTTCATGGACACGGCGATGAATTCCAGCGTCGCGAGCGTCTACATCGCGAGCATGCAGTCCTATGTTGACGGCGGAATCACGGCCGAGGGCGTGATGGAAGCGGTGCGCACGGAAGCGGAATTCTGTGCCGCGGAATAACACAGAGGCATAACGGCAAATGGGTAAGGTGGCGATGTGAAACCATCGCCGCCTTACCCGAAATGTGGAGGCTGAACATGAAAAAGGCACGGTATGAGCCGTACTTCTATATTGCTCCTGCTTTTTTCCTTGTTGCTGTGTTATTGTATTATCCCATTGTTATGAATTTCCTATACAGCTTTCATAGCTTCAAGGCTTATTCCAGCGATATGACGTTTGTAGGGCTGAAAAATTACCTGACGCTGCTTACGGATTCGCGCTTCCTTACGGCGATTTCCAACAACCTCATTTTTCTCGTGCTCAATTTGATTTTTCAGGTCGGCGTCGCCTTACTGCTCGCGATCCTTGTGGAGAACGTCGCCCAAAACAGATTTGGGAAGCTCTGCAGAACGATTTATTACATTCCGTCGCTCTTTTCCATTACGGCGATCGCGATTATGTGGCAGTTCATCTTTGAGCCCAGCGTTGGACTGGTGAACAACTTGTTCCGCGCAGTCGGATGGGATTCCCTTGTGTCGATCAAAGGACTCTTGGGACAGGAATCGACGGCGATTTATACGGTGGCGGCAATGCCGCAATGGCAGTTTACCGGATATTTTATGATGCTGCTGGTCGTGGCGATACAGAAAATCCCCGATGAATACTATGAGGCGGCCGAAATAGACGGAGCGTCGAAATTTCGCCAGGCGCTGATGATTACGATCCCGATGGTCAAGGAGATGCTGCTGGTCACCGTTGTGATGACCGTGATCTCCACCTTCAAATCCTTTGCCGAGGTGTACCAATTGACGATGGGCGGGCCCGGTTATTCGACCCTGGTGGTGGGGATGTATTCGTACCAGAGCGCCTTCAAATTTGACCGGATGGGGTATTCATCCGCCATGGGCGTCGTGATTTTTATCATCACCTTCGCGTTTTCTGTGATTCAGCTCAAGGTGTCAAGATCCGGAGAAGAATTGTAGGAGGGCTCAGATGCACAAGAAAAAAATATGCTGGAGGCGCCTGCCGATACAGCTTTTCCTCCTGCTGCTGAACGTGATTGTCCTATATCCGATCTTTTGGATTCTGATCAATTCCTTTAAATCAACCTCTGAATTTTTGCAAAATTCCTTTAATCTCCCGTCGGTCCTGCATTTTGAAAACTATTTGAAGGCGTGGAGCAGCGGACTGAACAGATACTTCCTGAACAGCGTCTTTATTTCGGTGGTTTCCATTTTTTTCACGACCCTTTTGTCGTCGCTCGCCGCATACGGACTGACCAGGTTCCGGTTCAAATTCCGCGGCGCCCTCTTTACCTTTATCCTGTGCGGCCTGTCGCTTTCCATTGAATCCTCCTTCGTGCCGCTCTTTAAGCTGTTTCAATCCATCCACCTGTATAATACGCAGTTCGGCGTCATTCTCCTATATATCGCCTTTCGCATCCCGTTGACGGTTTTTTTGATGCGGTCCTACTTCATCTCCTTCCCAAAGGACATCGAGGAGGCCGCGCGGATGGATGGGTGCAGCTCCTTTGCGATCTATTGGCGGATGATCCTGCCCATTGGAAAACCAATCCTCGCGTCCAGCGCGCTGATGAATCTGATCTTTACCTGGAATGAGTTCCTGACGGCGCTGATCTTCCTGGAAGACCAGGATTTAATGACGATCCCCGTCGGACTGAACGCGCTGAAGGGAGAGATGCTGCAGGAATGGAATATTCAGCTTGCCGCCGTCGTAATCGCGTCCATCCCGCTGATCATCATGTTCCTGTGTATGCAGAAGCAGTTTGTCAAAGGCCTTACGGCCGGAAGCGTAAAAGGATAGGAGGACCGACATGTTCGAGCTGAAACGATCACAGATCGCCGGGATGAATTTGAGTTACCGGTACTTTTCCTTCGATTATTTTCTCGACTCGATGGAGCGGATCGGATTTCAAAGTGTGGAGATTTGGGGCGCAAGCCCACATTTTTACGTCCCGGATTTGACCCCGTCCGACATCCGGGCGGCCGCGAAAAAGATTAAGGACCACGGCCTGCGGATCGTCTGCTTCACGCCGGAACAGTGCTGCTATCCGGAAAACATTGCGGAAAAGGATTCTGTGGCGCGCAAACGCAGCGTCGCGTTCTATGAAAAGACGATCGAAGCGTGCGCGGAACTGGGCTCCCCGCAAATCCTGATGACCTCCGGCTGGGGCTATTTCGACGAGCCGCCCGAGGAGGCGTGGAAGCGGTCGGCGGACGGCCTCGCGCAGCTCTCCCGGGCCGCCGAACGGGTTGGCGTCACCATCGTTCTTGAGCCTCTGCGGGCTGAGGAGACGAATCTGGTGACGACGCTGCCCCAACTGAAAAGGATGCTTGACGAGGTCGGATCGCCGGCGCTGAAAGCGATGATCGACACCAGTCCCATGTATCTTTCCGGGGAGACGATCACCGACTACTTCCGGACGCTGGGCGGTGATCTGCGCCACATCCACTTTGTCGACGGCGACCCGGCCGGCCATCTGGCGTGGGGGACCGGGATTTTCCCGCTGGAAAGGTACATCGCGGAGCTCAAATCGTATGAGTACCAAAACGCTCTTACGCTGGAGCTTACCGCGGCCAAATACTTTTCCGACCCCAATGCCTCCATGGCGGCGGCGTTCCAATATCTGCAAGGCTATTTTACAGAGTAAATGATGAAAAGAGGAGAACGATGAAAGCACTGATCGTAGAGCGGCCCGGCAAGCTGGCCGTCAGAGAGATCCCGGAGCCGCCGATGGGAGAATATGAGGTCCGGTGCAGAATGCTGTACGGGGCGACCTGCACGGGGACCGACCTGCATGTCATTGACGGCACGTTCGCGGAACATGTGGACTATCCGTCGGTCATCGGCCATGAAAGCATCGGAGAGGTGATCGAGGCCGGCGCCAAGGTGCGGAACTTTAAGCTCGGAGATTTGATTACCCGCGTCGGGACCCGGGCGCAGGCCGACGGTTCGGTCAAGCTGAGCTGGGGAGGCATGTGCGAATACGGGCTGGCGGTCGACCATCGGGCGGCGCGGCTGGACGGCGTGGACCCCGCGAAATGGCGCTATTTCTGTATCAACGAGGTGCTCCCGAGGGGGATTATTCCGCTGGAATACGCCCCCATGGTCATCACATGGCGGGAAACCCTCTCCTACATCAAGCGAATCGGCGTGAAGCCGGGCGACAAGGTCGTCGTCTCGGGTTCCGGCGCGAACGGTATTTCACTGGCGGCGATGGCGGCCGTCTGCGGCGCGGCCGATGTGACCATGGTAGGCAGCCTCAGCCGAAAGGACAACGCCATGCGCGCGGGCGTGACCCGGTTCCTCGACTATAAGGACGCGGACGCGGTGTCCGCGTTTGCCGCGGAACACAAGGGCACGTTCCGGTTCCTGCTGGACGTAACCGGAAAGTCCGGCAGTCTGAACAGGCTGCTTCCCGTGATTCGCGACGGCGCGACGGTCGGCGTCTATGGGATGGACGATTTCCACACCTATGCGCTGAACCCGCTGCTGGGTCCGTCCTTCCGAATCTATAACGGCGGTTACTACGAGCCCGAAACGCATGAGGAGGTCGTGGACCTCATCCGCGCGGGCAGGCTTGACGCCTCCGCGTGGATCGACACGAGCACCGTCTTTACCTGGGACAACGCGCCGCTGGCTTACGAGCACGTCCGCGCGAAAAAGGCCATCAAGGCAGTCATCAAGCTGAGCGGAGATTGAACCCGCCCGTTCCGCGCGAAGGTCCGGCGCTTGCCGATGGAACCGATAAATAGACTGATTGAAAGGAATGGTCGTTACATGGAAAAGGTCATTTTGGGCAGAACAGGATTGGAAGTCACAAAGCTGGCGCTTGGAGGGCTCTTCCTTTCCGAGCTGGGCGGCGCCTTTGAAGATTCCAAACACGCGACCTTGAAGGCTCTGGAACTGGGGATCAACTACATCGATACGGCGCCTGCCTACTATGACAGCGAAAAAGTGCTGGGCAAAATTCTTCAGGAGTGGGAAGGCCCGCTGGTGATTTCCACCAAGCTGGGCGGGAGGCCGCAGCCGTTTGATCCGCAGTCCAAAAAGGCGCTGATTCAGTCCGTGGAAATGAGCCTTGAATACCTGCACCGGGATTCGATCGATATTTTGATGATTCACGAACCGGACCGGGTCAGGGAGTACAATTGGTGGACCGACGAGTTAAATTATGAGGGGCCGGTGCTGGAAGCGATCGATGAGATGAAAAAAGCCGGAATGATCAAGTTCAGCGGCCTCGGCGGGACCACGGCGCATGAGCTTGCCCGCGTGTGTGACAGCGGAAAGTTCGATGTCGTGTTGACCGCGTATAACTACAGCCTGCTCTGGAGGGAAGCGCAGTACGAGATTTTCCAGGCGGCGAAGCGGCACCATATGGGCGTGGTCTGTGGTTCGCCGCTCCAGCAGGGCGCTTTGGCCGTCCGTTACGACGACGCGATCAACCACGGCGCGCCGTGGATCAGCGAACCCCGGCGCGAACAGTTTCGGGCGCTCTACCGCCTTTTGGACGAGACGGGCATGGGGATTGTGGAGATGGCGATTCGGTTCGTGATCTCCAATCCCAGCGTGGACTGCGTCCTCACCGGTTCCAGTAATGAGGCCCAGTTTATGGAAAACTATCTTGCGGTGGAGAAGGGACCTTTGCCCGCGGATATCCTTCAGGAATTGGACAAAATCTATGCGATGGTGCCCTTCCGTCCGTCACTGGAGTACTTTACGCTGCCGTTTGACAATAACTGCAAGGGGCAGCAGAAGTTCTACTAAACGTTGTTGCCCGTCAGGGGCGGGGCCGTACCACTGGTACGGCCCCGCCCCTGCGTTTTTTCGCCGTGTGTGGGCGGGTGTCCGTGAATTTCCCGGTATGTCTTGCGCGCGGCGGGCAAAAATGGTAATATAACAAGGTTAGAGCATACGGAGATTTTGGAGGAATTCGATTGGCAGACATCAGAAACGAAATTGAACGGCGGCGGACCTTTGCGATCATCTCGCACCCGGACGCCGGTAAGACCACGCTGACGGAAAAGTTCCTGCTGTACGGCGGGGCGATCCAGCTCGCGGGCGCGGTCAAGGGAAAGAAAAACGCCCGCCACGCGGTGAGCGACTGGATGGAGATCGAAAAGCAGCGCGGCATCTCGGTGACCTCGTCGGTCATGCAGTTCAACTACGAGGGCTACTGCATCAACATCCTCGACACGCCGGGACATCAGGACTTCTCGGAGGACACCTACCGCACGCTGATGGCGGCGGACAGCGCGGTGATGGTGATCGACGCGGCCAAGGGCGTCGAGGCGCAGACGCGCAAGCTCTTCAAGGTCTGCCTGCTGCGGGATATCCCGATCTTCACCTTTGTCAACAAGATGGACCGGGAGGCGCGCAACCCGTTCGACCTGATGGAGCAGATCGAACAGGAGCTGGGCATCCGCACCTACCCGGTCAACTGGCCGATCGGCTGCGGCAGGGAATTCAAAGGGGTCTACGACCGCCACAAGCGGGAGATCATCTCCTTTTTGGGGGACGGCACCGCCAACGGGGTGCGTCAGGTGGAAAAGGTCGAGCTCTCGATGTCGGACGCGCGTCTGGGCGAGATGCTCGGCGAGAGCCTGCGGGAAACGCTGGTGGACGACGTGGAGCTGCTTGACGGCGCCTCCTACGAATTCGATATGGACGAGGTGCGCCACGGAAAGCTCTCGCCCGTGTTTTTCGGTTCCGCGCTCACCAATTTCGGCGTCGAGCCGTTTTTGGAGGACTTCCTCAAGATGACCACGCCGCCCCTGCCGCGCGGAAGCAGCGAGGGGGAGATCGATCCGTTCGATCCCGGCTTCTCGGCGTTCGTCTTCAAAATCCAGGCGAACATGAACAAGGCCCACCGCGACCGCGTGGCGTTCATGCGGATCTGCTCGGGGGAGTTCGACAAGACGCAGGAGTATTACCACGTCCAGGGGGAGCGGAAGATCAAGCTCTCCCAGCCCCAGCAGCTGATGGCGCAGGACCGCGAGATCATCGACAGGGCCTACGCGGGGGACATCATCGGCGTGTTCGACCCGGGCGTTTTTTCGATCGGGGACACGATCTGCACGGCGAACCGCAAGTTTGAGTTCGCGGGCATCCCGACCTTCGCGCCCGAGCACTTCGCGCGCATCCGCCAGACCGACACCCTCAAGCGCAAGCAGTTCGTCAAGGGTACGACGCAGATCGCCCAGGAGGGCGCCATCCAGATCTTCCACGAGCCGAACACCGGCATGGAGGAGGTCATCGTCGGCGTGGTCGGCGTGCTCCAGTTCGAGGTGCTCGAGTACCGCCTCAAAAACGAGTACGGCGTGGACATCCGCCGCGACGGGCTCTCCTACCAGTATATCCGCTGGATCGAAAACGAGGAGTTCGACCCCAAACAGCTCGACATCTCCTCCGACACCAAGCTGGTCCAGGATTTTAAGGACCGCTACCTGCTCCTCTTCACCGACGAGTGGAACATCCGCTGGGCGCAGGAGCACAACAAATGGCTCGAGCTCTCCGAGTTCGGGCGCTGACGGAACCAACCGCGCCCCTTTTCGCCTCCCGGCCGGTTCCCGCCGCCGGTGCACATCAAAACGACGGCCGCCTCCACGGAGGCGGCCGTCGTTTTCTCCCTCCCAATGGAGGGCGTTTGCAAACGGCGGGATCTATTTGATTGCGTCCCATTCCCGCAGGAGCTGCTCCAAGGACACGGCCGACAGTTCGTCCTTCATCGCCCGGAGGGCTTTGTCGACATGGGGATTCAAAATCTCCTTGAAGGAGCACCCGACCCGGCATTCCTTGGAGATGTTCTGGTGAAAGGTAAACAGCTCGTCCGCGTGGTCTCCCTCCACGGCCGTATAGACGTCCCACAGGTTGATTTCATCGGGGGCCTTTGCCAGTTTGGTTATGCCGCGCCCCGTGGAAATCTGCAGCAGGCCGGCGGTCTTCAGCTTCCCGAAAATCTGGCGGATGAGAACGGGGTTGGCGCCGGTGCTCTCCGAGATCATTTCGCTCGTCATTTTCCGGTCCGGGTTTATCATGATGAGCATCATGGTGTGGATCGCCACGGTAAACTGCGTATTCATCTTCATGCTTCCCGGCCCCCTTGCGCCCGACTAAAAACAGTATACCGCCACAGCCCGCGGAAGTCAATCGTAGCTATTGACACTACAAAATAAAGGTGCTATATTGATTGTTGTCAGATCAGCTGTAATTCAATCTGCAAAGGAGCGTCTGCCATGAAAAAAGAAGCTTTGGAAGTGTTAAAAAATCGCCGTTCGATCCGTAAATTCCAGTCCCGGCAGATTTCGGCGGAAGAGCTGGACACGGTTCTGGAAGCCGGCACCTACGCGCCTACCGCCGGCGGCAGGCAGGCCCCGGTGATCGTCGCCGTTCAGGACGCGGAGACGGTTGCGGCACTGGACGCCATGAACGCAAAGGTTATGGGAAACGCATCCGCGCATCCCTATTACGGCGCGCCGACCATTCTGCTCGTGATGGCGCCGGAAGAGGACGCGCAGGGGGAGCTGGACTGCTCGGCGATCGGCGGCAACCTGCTGAACGCCGCCTATGCCGTCGGGCTCGGGTCCTGCTGGATCCACCGCAGCAAGGAGATGTTCGAATCGGAGGAGGGCAAGGCGCTCCTCAAAAAATGGGGCCTGCCCGAAACCATGCGGGGCGTCTGCTCGATTGCGCTCGGCTATGCCGACTGCCCGCACCCGGACGCCGCGCCCAGGAAATCCGGCTACATCATCAAAGTCTGACCCGCCCAAGCCGGAACCGAAGCATCGAAAAAAGGAGACTGCCGCGATCTCTGCGGCAGTCTCCTTTTTCTGTCTGATCCGCAAGGAGCGGAGGGGAATTTTGTGCGTCCGGCTTGACAGCCGGGAAATTATGGTGTATCATAGTACTAATATCACTAGTACAGCGGTACAGTATTTCCCGGGAAGCCGGGGAAGCCGCGCAAACCGGGCGCAGGCCCGCCCCGGGATTGCGTCCGCTTTGAAAAATTTCCCTCTGAGGAGTGTCCCATATCCATGGGAAATATGGTTAAAGAGATAGAACCATTTACCAGGCGGGAAAACCGGAAGGAGGGACGCAAAATGAAGCGGCAGCCGATGGGCAAACAGCAGTTCGACCGGCTTTACGGGCGTTTTCTGCCCCAGCTTTACCGCGCGGCCCTCTACCTGCTTGGAGACGGCAAGGCCGCCGCTCGCGCGGCGGGGGAGGCGTTCACCCGGACGGCCGCGGCGGCCTGCACGGCGGACGAGCGGGCCTTCGCGGTTGAGGCGGTGCGCCGCCTGTGCAAGATGTGCGAGCGGGCCGACCGGGGACTTGGCGGCTATTCCTCCGCGCTGGCGGAGGAGGTGGACGCGCGCGGCGCCGCGCTGCTCGAACAGCTGGGCGGGCTCTGCTTCGAGGACCGGGAGCTGGTCGTCCTGTCGGCGGTGCAGAACTTTTCGGTCTGCGAGATCGCGCGTATCCTGGGGATGTCCGAGTGGGCGGCCGGCATGCGACTGCGCCGCGCAGTGGAAAAGGTCTGTGCCTGCGTTGGGCAGCCGGTCGCGGCGGGCCAGCAGATTTCATAAAATATTGATAAAAAGTTTGTGCGGTTTTTCGGAAGGTTTTTTTACAAAAACTGTCCGAATTTGGCCGCGCGGATCGTTATGATAGGTAGAAAGGCCACAGTGACTGGAAAGGAGGTCGCCGGAATGAAAAAACTGCTTGCAGATCATGTCCTCTCCTGGTGCTCGCTGATCCTCGGATGTCTCGCCCTGCTGATCGCGGGGGGACTGCTCCTCGGCGGGTGCGGCGCGGACCGTTCGGAATACCAGGACGTCGTCGACCAGGTGAACGCCAAATACCACGAACAGCTTTCGGTCGACCTCGACCACGTCGACATCACGCCCGAGCAGCTGCGCGCGCACCTCGAAGCGGTCGCGCAGAGCCGCCGGGAGGCCATTCCCGCGGCGGACGCCGCCGTCTGATTGCTTTCTCCTCCCTTTCCTGGGTAAATAATCTCCTAATTCTCCAAAACAAAGGGCGCACCGGAAGGTGCGCCCTTTGTTTTATTCCGGATTCCCGCCCGGCAGCGAAAGGGTGAAGGTCGCGCCGCCGCCCGGCGTGTCGCCGGCTGTGAGCCTGCCCCGGTGGAGCGCGGCGATCTCCCGCGCGATCGACAGCCCCAGCCCGTAGTGCTCGCGGCCGCTGCGGGCCTTGTCGGCGCGGTAGAAGCGGTCGAAGACGCGCGCCTTTTCCGCGTCGGGGATGCCGGGACCGTTGTCGGCCACGCGGATGGAAAACCACCCGCGTTTCCACCCGGCGGAGAGCACGACCCTGCCGCCCTCCCCGGCGTAGCTGACGGCGTTGTCCACCAGGATCGAGAGCACCTGCCGGATGCGCTGCTGGTCGCAGCGGCAGCGGGGGAGGGTCTCCTCGGGCAGCGAGACGGAGATGCGGATCTGCTTTTCCGCGGCGGCGGGCTCGAACCATTCGGCCGCGTCGAGCAGGAGGGTTTCGAGGTCCGTCTCCTCCTTCTGGACCGACCAGCTGCTGTTGTCGGCGCTGGCGAGCATGAGCATGTCGTCGACCAGCCGGGACATGCGGGAGCACTCCTGCGAGATCGTCTGGGCAAAGCGGTCGGCCTGCTCGGGGGAGGCGCGCCGCATGACCGACGCGCTCGTGCCGATGACCGCGAGGGGGGCGCGCAGCTCGTGGGAGGCCGCCGAGACGAACTCCATCTGCCTTCGGCGGCTCTCCTCGACCGGACGGATGGCGAACTTGACGAAAAACCACCAGAAGATGGAGAGCAGCAGCACAGCGGCGGCCGAAAGCCCGGTGAACGCCCAGCTCAGGCGGGCGGTCTGGGCCTGCTCGGGCGCCTTGGGCTTGACGAGGGCGAGGGAGACCCACCCGCCGGGGATCGGCACCGACGCGACGGCGGCGTGACAGGCGCCGAGGGAGGGGTCGGCGTAGGAGAAGGAGAGGGTGCGGGGGTGCAGCTGGGTGTCGGGGGGCTTGTTTGCGTCGAAGCCGAAGCGGTCGAGCGCCGCCTGCTTGACCCGGTCGGAGACCTCCTGGCGGAATGGCGCGGTCCAGCTTCCACGGTAGAGTAGCGGCCTGCCCGCGTCCTCGATGCAGAGCAGCAGGCCGCCCGCCTCCGTCTGGGAAAGCCAGGTGTGGTCGAGGACGCGCTGGCTGCCCAGGTGGCTGAGGACGGCAGAGAGGTCGCTCGCAAAGGACTCGTCCGCCCGCTGGCGGAGCTGGTAGGCGGAGATCTGGAAGGAGGAGACCGCCATGCCGATGAGGATGACGCTGGTGATGAGGGCGCACACGACGGTGAGCCGGACGCGCAGCCGCTTAAACATCGCCTTCCTCCAACCGGTAGCCGACGCCGCGCACCGTCTGGATGAGGATGCGGCTGCCGACCGAGCGGAGCCTGCGGCGCAGGAAGTGGATATAGTTGTCGAGGTTGCCGTCCTCCACGCCTGCGTCCGGCCCCCACACCCGGGTGAGCAGCACGGCGCGCGGCAGGGTTTGGCCGGGGTTCTTGAGCAGGGTTTCGAGCAGGGCGGCCTCCCGCTTGGAGAGGGCGCAGCCGCCCGACGAACCGCGCAGGGATTTTTTGGCGGCGTCGAAGACGACGTCGCCGTATTCGGTCACGTCGGAGCTCTCCCAGCGGCGGGGGCGGCGGCACATGGCGCGCACCCGCGCGAGCAGCTCCTCCACGGCGAACGGCTTGACGAGGTAGTCGTCCGCGCCCGCGTCGAGCCCCTCGACCCGCTGGCCGATGTTGCCCAGCGCGGTGACGAGCAGGACGGGGGTGGAAATCCCGCCGGAGCGGAGCTTGCGCAGGACGGTGACGCCGTCCATGACCGGGAGCATCCGGTCGAGCAGGATGAGGTCGTGCGCGCCCTCCCGGGCCCAGCGCAGGCCGTCGTCGCCGTCGTGGCAGACGTCGACCTCGAACCCCTCCTCGTTCAGCGCGAAGGCGACCGCCTCGCACAGCTTCACATCGTCCTCTACGAGCAGAATCCGCATATCGATATCCTCCGTGCGGCGGGTTCCCCCACCGTTACTGTTTGTAGTATAGCACGCGAATCTGGAAAATTCCTTTAAATCTTTGGAGAAAATTTAGAGATTCGGGTGATAGAGTAGCGGTAGGCAAAAACCAACAACCAGTTTGGAGGATACGATCATATGAGAAAGCGACTGAAACGGCTGGGCGCGCTGGCGCTCGCGGGCATGATGCTGGCGCTCTCCGCCTGCGGGGACAATTCCCCCTCCGCGCCGGGCGGCGACGCCCCGGGCGGGCAGGCGGCGATGGGCCGCTATATCGAAGAGGAATACACGCTCCCCGAAGGGGTGGGCTATGTGGCGGCCGTCCACCGCGCCGAGGACGGCTCGATTAAGCTGCTATGCAACCTCGACAAGGAGATGATGCTCGGCAAGTGGTACGTCTATGCCTCGACGGACGGCGGCAGGCGCTGGATGCAGGAGGAGACCCCCTGGCTCGACGGCCTGGGCGAGCTGCTCACCGTCGAAGCGGCGGCATGGGACAGGGCGGGCAACCTCTACATGCAGTACATGCCGATGACGCAGGCGGAGTTTGATGCGCTGATGGCGCAGATGGAAGCCGCCAAAGGAGGCGGCGCGTCCGCCGCGGCCGCCGAATCCGCGGAGACCTCCGCGTCCTCGGACGCCCCCGCGCCCGAAGGGGACGCCGCCGGGACGGACGGGGAGGACGCCGGGGATAACGGGGACGAGGGGTTGACCTCGGGCCCGCAGATGCCAAGCTCCAAGCTGGTCAAGGTGGACCCGGCGGGGAACGTGGAGGAGCTCGGCTTCACGCTGGAGGCGCAGATGGACTACGGGACGCTGGGCGCGCGCGGGTTGCAGGTCGCGGAAAACGGCGACCTCATCGCGGAGTGTGCCTTCGTCCTCGCGCAGTTTGACCCGGCCACCGGCGAATGCAAGCACCTCTATGACCCGGAGGCCTTTGCCAATTCGATTTCCTATACGACCCTCCAGGACACGCTGGCGATGACCGACGGCGACCTCGTCACCTTCTACGACCTCACGACGGGGGAGCAGACAGGCTCCTTCTCCACGGCCGGGCAGCAGCCTGAGGATGGCGGCCCGAAAGTCGCGACGATGGCCGAATCGGCGTCGTACGAGCGGGTGCTCGCCTCCGATCCGGAGAACGGGGCGGTCTACTTCGCGGACAGCACGGGCGTCTACCGGCACCTGCTTGACGGCGCGGTGACCGAGCGGCTGATCGACGGCGAACTCTGTTCCCTCAATATGCCGGCGCTTCGGCTGACCGACCTGATCGTGAAAGAGGACGGCAGTCTGCTGCTGCTCTACGCGGACGGCATGGACCGGACGCTCATGAACTACACCTATTCGGCGGACACCCCGACGGTGCCCGACAAGGAGTTGCGGGTGTTCTCCCTGCGGGACAACAAGACCATCCGCCAGGCGATGGGCCTCTTCCAGCGGCAGAACCCCGACGTGCACGTGGTCTATGACGTGGCGCTGACGGGCGCCGACGCTGTGACCGCGTCGGACGCACTGCGCACGCTGGCCAACGAGCTGCTCGCCGGCAAGGGCCCCGACCTGCTCGTGCTCGACGGCATGCCGATCGACAGCTATGTTGAAAAGGGCGTCCTGCTCGACCTCTCCGAGCCGGTCGGCGGCAAGACCGCCTCGGGCGAATGGCTGAAGGCCGAGGCGGAGAGCTTCAAGACCGCCGACGGCAGGATCTACGCGGTGCCAGCGCGTTTCTCGGTGCCGGTCATCCTGGCCGATGAGGAAGCCGCGCGGGCGAAGGATCTGACCGCGCTCACCGACTGGCTGGTTGCGCAGAAGGGGCGGTTCCCCAGCATCCACGGCGGCACGCTCAGCATTGTCCATCCCGCCGCGATGATCGACCTTTTCTACCCGGTCTGCTCCCCCGCTTGGTTCCAGGCGGACGGCTCGATGGACGAGGAGGCGTTCCGCGCCTTCCTGACCGACCTCAAGCGGATTTGCGACAGCGCCACCGGCGAGCAGGCGGAGGAGAGCAAGGCCGCCTATGAATATACCGGCGGCGCCTCCTACGATCTGCTGTGGGACGGCCTGCGCTGGACCTATGATATGCTCGGCGCGGCGGCCGGAAGCCTCGACTCGGTGAAGGCGCTCGCGGCGCCGGACGCCTGCATCGCCAAGCGCGGCAGCGGAGAGCTCGCCCCGCTGCCCGGCCAGACCTCGGGCGTGTTCGTGCCGCGCACCATCCTCGGCGTCAACGCGGCGAGCAAGCAGACGGATATGGCGCGTGCCTTCCTCGGGCTGGTCCTGTCCGAGCAGGTGCAGAAAAACAACTTTGATGACGGGATGCCGGTCAACGCGGCGGCCTTCTCAAACGGCTTCGTCAACCCGAATCCGGGCGATCCGGATGGGATGTATTACGGCTCCTCCTGGACCGGCGAGGACGGGGAGGAGATTTCGATGGAGCTGCAGGTGACCTGGCCCTCCGACGCGTTCATGGAGAACGCCGAGAACTGGATCACCGCGCTCGACACCCCCTCCGCCTCCGACGAGGTGGTCAAACAGATGGTGCTCGACGAGACGGCGGGCTATTTCGACGGGACGCGGACCCTTGACGAAGCGGTGACCGCCCTGCGCGAGAAGCTCAACATCTATCTTGCGGAGTAGGGCCGTGAACAGCCGCACGGCCGGCCGTATGCGGGGGCTGCTCTTCATCCTGCCGAGTCTTCTGGGGGTGGGCGTCTTCGTGCTCGCCCCCTTCCTCGAGGTGGTCCGGCGCTCCTTCACCGGGGCGATGAACGGCGCCTTCGTGGGCCTCAAAAACTATGCCGACGTCTTTTCCAACGGGGCGTTCCGCCTCGCGGCGGGCAACACGCTGCGGTTCGTGGCGTTCTGCATGCCGCTGCTCATCTCCCTCTCGCTGCTCGTGGCGGTCATCCTCTACGGCAACCCCCGCCGCGCCGGCTTCTTCAAGACCACCTTCCTCATCCCGATGGCGATCCCCGTCGCGTCGATCGTCCTGATCTGGAAAGCGCTCTTCCACGCGGACGGGCTCGTCAACTCCTGGATCACGGCGCTCGGCGGGCAGGGGACCGACTGGATGCAGAGCTCCGCCGCCTTCTGGGTGCTGTGGGCAGCTACATCTGGAAGAACCTCGGCTACGACGTCATCCTCTGGATGGCCGGGCTCGCGAACATCTCGACCGACATCTACGAGGCGGCCGCGATCGACGGGGCGGGCGCATGGACGACCTTCACGCGGGTGACGCTCCCCAACTTGCTGCCCTCCCTCTACACGATCACGGTGCTGAGTTTTCTCAATTCCTTCAAGGTTTTCCGCGAGGCCTACCTTGTGGCGGGGGATTATCCCCACAGCAGCATGTACCTGCTCCAGCACCTCTTCAGCAACTGGTTCCGCGAGCTGTCGATGGATAAGCTCGCGGCGGCCGCGGTGCTCGTGGCGGCCGTGATCCTGCTGCTCATCCTGCTTTTGCGGCGCGCGTGGGAGACGGAATAGCCGCCCGCCGCGCGCCCATCGCCGCGGGGGCGGGAAACCAAACGGCAAAGCCGTTTTCGGGCCGCTTCGCGGCCCGCGCGCCCGGCGGGGCCGGGCGCGGTTTCCCGCCCCGCCCCAACTTTTCATCCGCGCAAGGAGGCTGTGATGCGTAAAATCCGACAAAGCCTGCCGCTTCTCCTCCCGCTGGTTTTATCGGCGGCGGTGTGGCTGCCGATCGTCTTTCTGGTTGGCGGCTCCTTCATGGGGGAGGCGGAACTCACCGCGAGCCTCGCGCCCGTGCTTTCGGGCGGGGAGGGGTTCGCGCGGTGGGACCTCATCCCCCTCTACCCGACGCTGCGCCCCTATGTGGAGCTGCTGCTCGATTCGCCCGGGTTCTTCGTCATGTTCTGGAACTCGGTGAAGATCACCCTCGGGACGCTGGCCGGGCAGCTCCTGGTGGGCGTGCCCGCCGCGTGGGGGTTCGCCCGGCATGAGTTCCCCTGCAAAAACCTGCTGTTCACCCTCTATATCGTGCTGATGCTCATGCCCTTCCAGGTGACGATGATGCCCACCTATCTGGTCCTCGACCGGCTGAACCTGCTCGACACGCTGACGGGCATCATCCTGCCCGCCGCGTTTTCCACCTTTCCGGTGTTCATCATGTACCGGTTTTTCAGGGGGATTCCGCAGGCGCTCATCGAGTCGGCCGAGCTGGACGGCGCGGGGAGCTTCCGCATCTTCTGGTCGATCGGCCTGCCGCTCGGCGCGGGGGGCGTGATGTCGGCGGTGGTGCTGGGCTTCCTCGACTGCTGGAACCTCATCGAACCGCCGATGACCTATCTCAAGACCAAAGCGCTCTGGCCGCTCTCCCTCTATCTGCCGCAGGTCGTGACGGGCCGCGCGGGCTTGGCGCTGGCCGCCTCGGTGGTGGCGCTCATCCCGGCGATCCTCGTCTTCCTCTACGGGCAGAGCTACCTTGAACAGGGAATTATTGCCGCGGGCATAAAGGAATGAAACCGATGAATCTGAAAACGATCTTTACATACAAAACCGACCGCTCCCGTCCGGTCACCATCCAGCGGCGCGCCCTGCGGCTGCTGGCGGGCTTTCTCGTATTCATGCTGGCCTGCACGCTGCTTTCCCGCGCGGCCGATTCGCTGACCGTCGCGCAGGTGACGACCGAAAAGCCCGCGCGCGCGGCCATCCCGCACACGGTGGAGAAGGACGGCCGGCTCGAACCGGCGCAGGAGCGCCCGGTCACGGCGGAAGGCGGGATCCTCGTGGGGAGCGTTGCCGTCGGCGAGGGGCAGCAGGTGAAAGCGGGAGACCTGCTGTTCACCCTCGACGCGGACGATCTCGCGCGGCAGGTGCTGGAAAAGCAGCTTGAGCTCCAGCGCGCCCAGCTCCAGCTCCAGGAGGCGCAGCAGAAGGCCGCGCTGGGGGAGGAGAAGGACGAACTGTCCGCCCTGCGCGCGCAGGAGGACTACGACATGGCGATGGAGCGCAGCCGCCTCAAGCTGCAGCAGGCGGGGGAGGACCGCCGCCGGGCGCGGCAGGCGCTGCGCGACTACAAAAACGACAACGACGTGGATGAGGACGAGGACGACGAGGACCTCGATTCGACCTATATCGCGCTGCGGGACGACTACCGCGCCAAGCAGCGCGCCTATGAGGAGGCGCTGAGCGACCAGGACCGGGCGAAGGTGGACGCGGAGCGCGTGCTGGAGGATTTGGAGCTGGAGGACCCGGACAACAGCGCGGCGACGCTCGGGATCGACGTGCGGCTCCGGCAGCTCGAGCTCTCCCGGCTCCAGGCGCTCTCCGAGGCGGGCGGCGAAATCTACGCGCCCATCGACGGCGCGGTGACGGCGCTCTCCGTCGCGCCCGGAAAGCGGACGGCGGACGAAGCGGCGCTGCTGCTGGCGGGTGCGGAAGCGGGGTTCCGCTTCACCTGTGAGATCACCGACGACGAGCGGGAGTACCTCTCGCCGGGCGACAAGGTGAAGCTCGAGCTCCCGGGCCACAAACGCGCGGACGGCACGGTGGAGAGCATCGCCGCGCTGGCGGACAAGAACGGCTTCGCCAAAGTGACGGTCTCCCTCCCCGCCGGGAAGGGGGAGGCCGGGATGTCGGCGGTACTGTCCGCCACCACCCGTTCGGAGCAGTACCGCACGACGGTGCCGGTATCGGCGCTGCATAAGGAGGGGGAGCGGTATTACGTCCTGGCGGTGCGGGAGACCGAGTCGGTGCTCGGCGTGGAGCAGAGCGCCGAGCGGCTCGACGTGACGCTGCTCGACCGCAACGAGACGACCGCGGCGGTCGAGGGGCCGCTCACGACCGACGATTGGATCATCACGGGCGGCAACAAGACGGTGCGTGAAAACGACCGCGTCCGCCCGGAGGCCACATGACCACCGCCCTGCGCCGTCTGGAGGGGCCGCTGGCGCTCCTGCTGGCGCTGGCCCTCTGGGCGGGCGCCTGCCTTTTCTCGGGGGCGGCCGCGCCGCTCGGGGAGCGCGCCGCGCTCCAAATCGGCGGCGCGCCGGCGGGAGTCCCCGCAGCCCGGGAGATGGCCGCCGCCGAGGCGCGCACGGAGCATCCGCTCGCCTTCACCCTCTGGCGGCAGGAGGACGGGCAGACGGTCGAAAGCCCCGCGCTCGGCCGGGAACGCACCGTGTCCGTTCTCACGCTGTGGGGGGAGAGCGCCCTGCTCCTGCCGGACGCGCGCCCCTCCCTCGCGCCCGCGGCGGGGAACGGCTGTCTCATCGACCGGACGACGGCGCTCTCCCTCTTCGGGGACGCGCGCGCCGAGGGGCAGAAGGTGCGCTGGAACGGCCGGGACTACACCGTCCGGGGCGTCTTCGACGCGCCGGAGGCCACCCTCGCCGTGGAGGCGGACCCCGCGTCGGAGGTCCTCTTCGACCGCGTCACCCTCGACCTTTCGGGGGAGGAAAACCCGCGCGGGCGCGCGGAGGAATTCGCCATGCGCCACGGCCTGCCCGGGGAACGCATCGTGCAGTACGGCGGCCTCGCGGCGCTCGCCCGCTTCTTCTGCCTGCTGCCCGCGCTGGCGGCGGCCTGCTCGCTCGCCGTGCGCTTTTTCGGCCGTGCCCGCGCCCGCCGCGACTGGCCGGTCCAGCGGGCGCTGCTCTGGATTGCAGCGGTCGCCGCGGCCGCGGCCGTCCTCTGGCTGGCGGGCGTGCGCCCCGCGGTCCCGCAGGATTTGATCCCGACCCGCTGGTCGGATTTTTCCTTCTGGGAGACCCTCTTCACCGAGCGGCGCGCCGAGTGGACGGATTACCTCTGGATGAAGAAGGAACGCCCCGACGTGCTGCTGCTGACCGCGCTCCTCAAGGCGGCTGCCTGCTCGCTCGCCGCGCTCCTCTTGGCGGCGCGCCCGGCGCTGCGCCGCCCGGCGGCGGGCCCCCGGGCTTTCGCGTTCCTGCTCGCGGCCTGCCTCTGCGGGAGCTTCGCGGGAGTGGCGCTGGTCGGCGGGGGGGAGCTGCTCGCGCGCGATCTGCCGATGCTCTGGCTGACGGCGCCCCTCTGGCTGGCGGCGTGCCGCGCGGCGGAAAAAATACCGGATTGAAAAGGGCGGAGCGGGCTGCTCCGCCCTTTTCTTCCGGATATGGTAACAAAACGCTGGAATTTTTCGGCCGAGAGCATTATACTGGAACGGAACATTACAATCGGCCGGCGGGAAGGGAATCCCCCGGCCTGGGAGGAACCGGCATTATGATGGGAGTCATTTTCGATTTTAACGGGACGCTCTTTTTCGACGGGGAGCAGCAGGAGCGGGCGTGGCGGCTCTTCGCGCGGGAGGCGTTCGGAAAGGAGATTTCCGACGGGGAGTTCCGGGAGTGCGTGCACGGGCGCAACAACGATTTTACCATGCAGCATCTCGCCGGGAAGGCTCTGAGCGCGCGGCAGGTCGACGAATACGTCGAGGAAAAGGAGACGATCTACCGGCGGCTCTGCCGGGAGGACCCGGCGCGCTTCCACCTCGCGCTGGGCGCGGAGGAGCTTCTGGACGAGCTCCGCGAGCGCGGGATCCCCCGGACGATCGCGACCGCGTCCCGCAGGGGCAACGTGGATTTTTATATCGAGAGCTTCCGCCTGGAGCGGTGGTTCGACGTTGAAAAGCTCGTCTACGACGACGGCACCATCCTCGGGAAGCCGGCGCCGGACTTCTACCTGCGGGCCGCCGAGACGCTCGGGCTCGAGCCGAAGAACTGCATCGTCTTCGAGGACGCGGTCTCGGGGCTTCGCGCGGCAGCGGCGGCGGGCGCGGGGAAGGTGATCGCGGTCGCCCCGGAGGAGCGGCGGGAGGCGTTTGAGCGGATGCCGGAGGTGTATGAGGTCATCCCGAACTTCCACGAATTCGACCGTCTCCTGCTGCGGGAATAAAGAGACGTCCGTCCGCGCCGTACGGATGAGGCACGGACCGAGAAATTGAAAATCCGAGGTGATGTGGTTTGCGTACTGTAAACACCCCCGCGTTGGAGACAGAACGGTTGGCCCTGAGAAGATTTGCGGAAGACGACTTGCCCGCTTTGTTTGCCATTTTCAGCGACGAGGAGGTAAACCGTTTTCTGCCATGGTTTCCATTACGGTCCATGGATGAAGCACGGGCCTTCTGGCAGGAGCGGTACGCGGAACGCTACAGGCAGGAGCGGGCCTATCAATACGCCGTTTGTCTGAAAAGTGACAACATTCCGATCGGTTATGTGAACGTCAGCATGGAAGAACACCATGATTTGGGTTATGGGCTGCGCAAAGAGTTCTGGCACGGGGGTATTGTGACCGAGGCGTGCGGGGCTGTCATCGAGCGTGTAAAGGCGGACGGGCTTCCATACGTTACCGCTACGCACGACCGGAACAATCCGCGCAGCGGCGCGGTCATGGTCCGGTTGGGGATGCGCTATCAATATTCCTACGAGGAGCAGTGGCAGCCGAAAAATATTCCGGTGACATTCCGGATGTACCAGTTGAATTTTCATGGAAAACAAGATGAAGTCGTTTACCGAAAGTATTGGGATCATTCCGCCGTGCATTTTGTAGAAACGGCCGTATGACCGGGCTCACGGGATTAAAACAGCCGCCCATCCGGGCGGCTGTTTTATCGTATTGTTTGCGCGTGGGTGCCGTTTTTCCGCAGGATCCATGATGTTGTCACAAAAAACTTGCTTATTCCCGCCGATTACAGTATAATGTTGCTTAACTGTAACAACGATAGCCGGATCGGCAGCGATCTGTTCTGGGCGGCCGGCGGAAGCGGTGGGGGATGAGCGTCGTGAGGCGATACGCAAAGGGCGGCCTTATTTCTTTGTTCATTTCTTTGCTGCTGCTGGGCGGCATAACGGTCCACGCGGTCACACAGGTGCAGTGCTACGGCAGGCTGATCAACTATGTGGGCATTGTGCGGGGCGCCACGCAGCGGCTGGTGAAGCTGGAGCTGATGGACCAACCAGGCGACGGCCTTGTGGAATATCTGGACGGCATCCTGGCGGACCTGTCCGGAGAGGGCGGGGAATACGGCCTGCCGAACCCCAAGGACGCGGCGTACCGGCGGGAGCTGGAGGAACTCAAGGGCATGTGGGTCCAGGTGAAGGACCACATCGACGCGTACCGGGCGGGAGCGGAGGACAGCGGGCCGCTGCTCACGCTGAGCGAACGCTATTTCGAGCAGGCCAACGACACGGTCTTTGCCGCCGAGGCCTATACCACCCGCCAGTCGAAAACCCTGCTGGCGGCGTGCGCCGTCATGCTGGGCATCATGCTGGCGACCTGGTTGTTCATCTTCTGGGCGGCCTCGAAAAAGCTGCTCCTGCTGGAGAGCACCAACCAGCGGCTGAGCGATCTGGCGCAGCGGGATCCGCTGACCGGGGCCTACCAGATCGACGCCTTCAAGGAGAAGGCCCAGACCCTGCTGGACCGGGCGGGGAATGAGCGGTACGCCGTGATCTGTACGGATTTCGTGGATTTCAAGTATATCAACGACATGTTCGGGTACGCCTACGGCGACGAGGTGCTGGCCCGGTATGGGGAGATCCTTCGCGCCGGGCTGCGGGAGCGGGAATTGTGCGGCCGGGTCTCGGCCGACAATTTCGTGCTGCTGCTGCGGTATGACCGGAAGGAGGAGGCGGCCGCGCGCCAGCGGGAGGCCGACCGGAAGATCACCGCGTATATGCGCAGCTCGCCCGGACGGCAGAGCCTGTCCACCTGCTGCGGAATCTGCTGCGTGGGGGACGTGGTCGAAAAGCTCGGCGTCGGGGGGCTCATGGACCGGGCGGGCTTTGCGCGCAAGATGGTCAAAACCAAAACCAGCCCCAACTATGTCTATTACGACGACAGCATCCGCCGCAAGCTGTGGGAGGAGAAGGACATCGAGAGCCGGATGGCTTCCGCCCTCGAGCGCCGGGAGTTCGTCGTCTATTACCAGCCGAAGGTGGACCTGCGCACGGGGAGGATCGCCTCCTCCGAGGCGCTGGTCCGCTGGAAGCTCAGCGGGGGGCGGGTCATCCCGCCCGATCAGTTCATCCCGGTCTTTGAGCGGAAGTTCATGATCGGGCAATTGGACCAGTACGTCATGGAGGAGGTCTGCCGCTGGCTGCGCGGCCGGCTGGACGCGGGGGAGTCCGCGCTGCCGGTATCCGTCAACGTGTCCCGGCTGCAGTTCTATGACGAGGGGTTCGTGGACCGCTATGTGGGGATCCGGGACAGGTTCCAAATCCCCCCGGAGCTGTTGGAGATCGAGTTCACCGAGTCCATCGTCCTCGACAACGCCGGCCTGCTCCTCCGGACGGTCAACGCGCTGAAGCAGGCGGGATTTGCCTGCTCGATCGACGATTTCGGCAAGGGCTACTCCTCCCTGAGCCTGCTGAAGGACCTGCCGGCGGACACGCTGAAGATCGACCGCTTTTTCTTCGAGGACGGGACGGACGAGGAGCGGGAGTGGGCCATCATCCAGGGCGTCGTCGATTTGGTGCACAGGTTTCACATCCACACGGTGGCGGAGGGGATCGAGACGCCGGAGCAGGTGCGGCGGCTGCGGGAAGTGGGCTGCGACTATGTCCAGGGCTTCGTCTTCTACCACCCCATGACACAGGAGGACTATGAACGGGAGCTGCGGCGCCAGGAGGAGGCCCCCGCGCCCTCCCGCTGCGGAAAAGAGCAAGCCCCGGGTTGACGGCACGCGTTATTCGGCGTGCCGGCCGGCCCGGAAAAAGCGAAGGCCCCCCGCTTCAGCGGGGGGCCTTCGGGCTTTATCCGTTGCTCTGCATCAGGTTTTCCGCGAACTTGCGGAGCTCGTCCTCGTTGGTAATCTTGGGCGCGCTCTGCTTGATCGTCTCCTGAACATAGACGGGCAGGGAGGAAAAATACTGCTGCATCTGCGGATTTTCAAAACATTCGGGCATGTTTGCCACCTCCGGTAATAGTATGGACGGGGGAAAGCCCCCTAAACTGGAAAGTTCTCCTAATAAAAGGAGGGCGGCTGCTCCACAAGGCTGCGGACGTAGGCCTGCATCTCCTTTTTGGAGCGGATCTGGTGGGTGTGCGCGATGACGGCCTGCTGCTGCTCGTGGCTCAGCGAGGCGAAATACTCCATGGCGGGCATGTTTTCGGCGAGCGCCATGCCGAACCCCATGGGGATCTCGGGACCGTTGGCATAGTTTTGCATGGTGGGAACTCCTTTCCGCCGCGCGGCATACAATGGGCTATCCCCCAAACGGGGAGGTGAAGCAATGGATTTGAGAAACGGGCGCATCACGATCGGCGAGATCCTCGCCAATCCGAACGCGCGCGCGATGATACAGCGCGCCTACCCAAAGGTGCTGGCCAGCCCGATGGCGGCGCGGTTCCGCGGCATGCAGCTGGGCACGGCGATGCAGTACGCGGGGCGCTTCGTCCCGCGGGCGCAGCTCGACCGGGTGGTCGCGCGGCTCAAAGAACTGTAGCTTTTTCGGCGGAGGGCGCACCCTCCGCCGTTTTTTATTTGTCGCCGGCCATGAGGTTTTCGGCGTAGCGGTGCAGCTCGTCGATGCTGTGGACGTTGCCGCAGCGCTGCTGAATCATCCCCTGCACGTAGTCGGGCAGGGACATGAAATAGGATTTGGCGGTATCGTCGCAGCTGAGCATTTCGTTCAGCCCGCCGGGATAGTTGGATCTGGGCATACTCTCACCTCGCAGAATTAATGGAAGTCGGCCTTCCACAGGCCGTGCAGGTTGCACCAGGCGTAGGCCGCCTCGGGCGCGTCGCCTTCGGAGAGGGCGAACTTTGCGACCGGGTCGCGGTCGACGGGCAGCTTTTTGAGCTGCCAGCCCTCCTTCGTGACGAGGCAGACCCAGCCGATGCTGTGCTCCCTGCTCATCGGATGCGGCACGTCGCCGACGCAGACTTCAACGGTGCTTCCCTGCTTTTTGACGACGGGGACATGCTTTTCGGCGGCGCCGTCCGACGTGTTGGCGCGCAGCGCCTTCATCGGGTCGCCGCAGCAGGCGAGCGTCGGGCTGCCCTCGATGACGGTGGCGATTTTTTTACAGTCCTCACAGTAGAGGAAGGTTGGATGTTCCATAGCGTGACCTCCCGGATTTTTGATGGGATTATTGTTTGCGCGCGGCAGGAAAATATGCAAAAAAACGCCCGTTGTCAAACGGGCGTTTTCGATTTTGCGCGTCTTCAGGACCCGACGATCTTCCCGCCGTTGGGGTGCAGGACCTGGCCGCTCATATAGCTCGCGTCGTCCGACGCGAGGAAGACGTAGCTGGAGGCAACCTCGAACGGCTGTCCGGCGCGCAGCATGGGCACGCGGGAGGTATCGGTGCCGAAGGTCTGGACCTCCCGCGCGGAGTAGGAGGCGGGGATGAGCGGGGTCCAGATGGGGCCAGGGGCGACGGCGTTGACGCGCACGCCCTGTCCCTCGAGCGAGAGGGAGAGGGAACGGGTGAGCGCCATGACCGCGCCCTTGGTGGCGCTGTAATCGATGAGCAGCGGCTCGCCCGCGTAGGCGGTGACGGAGGTGGTGTTGATGATCGAGCTGCCGCGGCCGAGATGGGGGAGCGCGGCCTGGATGAGATAGAAATAGGAGAGGATATTCGTTTCAAAGGTGGCGAGAAGCTGCTCTCGGGTGATGTCCAGGATGCTCCGGCGGATGAATTGGACGGCGTGGTTGTTGACGAGAACGTTCAGCTTGCCGTAGCACCCCACCGTCCGCTCGACGGCGGCGCGGCAGCAGGCGGGGTCGCGCAGGTCGCCGGGCAGCAGCAGGCACCGCCGCCCGAGCTCCTCGACATGGGCCTTCGTCTCGGCGGCGTCCTGCTCCTCGCAGAGGTAGGCGACCGCCACGTCCGCGCCCTCCTTCGCGAAGGCGTAGGCGACGGCGCGCCCGATGCCGCTGTCGCCCCCGGTGATGAGCGCGACCCGGTCGCACAGGCGGCCGCCCCCGGCGGCGCAGGCGTTCTCCGAGATCGGCCGGGGCTGCATGACGGCCTCCATGCCCGGCTGGCGGTCCTGCTGCTGGGGCGGGAAGGCGACGGGCACCTCCTCGCATTTCGTTTCGGTTTTGAGATAGTCGTAGACGGGATACATCTTGCCACCCCTTGTGATAAAGTTGGGTACCATGCTGAATCATATGCCGCGGGCCCGCTTTCCATGCGCCCCCGGGGGAAGTGTGACCTAGTCACCGTAACAACACCAAAAAGGTATATAATAGAGCCATACCAAACAACCGCAAAACAAGGAGGCAGATGATATGTCAGTCAAAACTTTGACCAAGGATAATTTCACCACAGAGGTTTTACAGTCCGACCAGGCGGTGCTCCTGGACTTCTGGGCGCCCTGGTGCGGGCCCTGCCGCATGGTTTCCCCGATCGTGGACCAGGTGGCGGCGGAGGTCGACGGGCGCGCGAAGGTCGGCAAGGTGAACGTCGACGAGCAGCCCGAGCTCGCGGCGCAGTTCGGCGTCATGAGCATCCCGACCCTCGTCGTGATGAAGCAGGGCAAGGCGGTCGCCACCCGCGTGGGCGTGCAGAGCAAGCAGGCGATCCTGAACATGCTCGGCTGAGCGGAAAGGAGGGAGCGAAATGAAGGTACTGATCGTCGGCGGCGTCGCGGGCGGCGCGTCGGCCGCGGCGCGGCTGCGCCGGCTGGACGAAGAGGCGCAGATCGTCGTTTTTGAGCGCGGCGAATACATCTCCTATGCGAACTGCGGGCTGCCCTATTATATCGGCGGCGAGATCACCGACAAGAAATCGCTGACCCTCCAGACCCCGCAGAGCTTTAAGGAGCGCTTCAACATCGACGTGCGCACCGGCTGCGAGGTCGTCTCGATCGACCGCGCGAAGAGGACGGTGACCGTCCGCGTCGCCGCGACCGGCGAAAGCTACACCGAAGCCTACGACAAGCTCCTGCTCTCGCCGGGCGCGGAACCGCTGCGGCCCCCCATCCCCGGCATCGAACACGAGCGGATCTTCACCCTGCGCACCGTTCCAGACACCTACCGCATCCGCGCCTTCGTCGAGGAGGCGCGCCCCAGGACGGCGGTGGTGGTCGGCGGCGGATACATCGGCGTCGAGATGGCGGAGAACCTCACGCGGGCGGGGCTATCGGTCACCGTCGTCGAGCTGGCGGACCATGTGATCGGCCCGCTCGACTACGACATGGCCAGCTTCGTCGAGCGCTACCTTGCCTCCAAGGGGGTGCGCCTGCTGCTGCAAAACGGCGTGAAGGCCTTTTCCCCCGCGCCGGACGGCGGCGTGACCGTCTCCCTCGAGCGGGGCGTCCTGAACGCCGACCTCGTGCTGCTGTCGATCGGGGTGCGCCCCGACGGCCGTCTTGCGAAGGAGGCGGGGCTTACGGTCAACCCGCGCGGCGCGATTGTCGTCGATCCCCACATGCGCACCTCCGATCCCGACATTTACGCGGTGGGGGACGCGGTGGAGATCACCGACTTCGTGACGGGCGCGCCCGGCTACATCCCGCTCGCGGGCCCGGCGAACAAGCAGGGCCGCATCGCGGCCGACAACCTTGCGGGCATCCCCAGCGTATACCGCGGCACCCAGGGCTCGTCGGTGCTCAAGCTCTTCGACATGGCCGTCGCGACGACCGGCCTCAACGAGCGCGCGGCGAAGGCCGCGGGGCTCGACTGTGACAAGGTGCACATCCACGGGACCTCCCACGCGGCCTATTACCCCGGCGCGCGGAACCTCGAGATGAAGGTGGTCTTCGAGCGGGGGACGGGGAAGATCCTCGGCGCCCAGCTCGTGGGCTTCGACGGCGTCGACAAGCGCTGCGACGTGCTGGCGACCGCCATCCGCGCGGGCATGACCGCCGCCGACCTGGCGGAGCTCGAGCTCTGCTACGCTCCGCCCTTCTCCTCCGCGAAGGACCCCGTCAACATCGCGGGCTTCGTGATCGAAAATCTCCTTGCCGGCAGGGTGCGGCAGTTCCACTGGGACGAGGTCGCGGCCCTCCCGCGCGACGGAAGCGTCACCCTCGTCGACACCCGTTCGCCGGAGGAATACGCGCAGGGCCGCATCGACGGCTTCAAAAACGTGCCGATCGACGGGCTGCGCGATCATCTCGACGAGTTCCCGCGGGGCAAGCCGGTCTATCTCACCTGCGGCACCGCGCTGCGCAGCTACCTCGCCTGCCGCATCCTCATGCAGCACGGCTACGAGTGCCACAACCTCTCGGGGGGCTGGACGGTCTACGAATCGGTCATGGGCAAGGCGGGATACGACTTTTCGCCGGCCCATCCCTGCGGCGTTAAAATCAAAACGGAATAAGGTGACTTTGTCACGGAAAGGATGCCGCGGATGCGGTATTCTTTAGACACAGAAACAGTAATAATTACTGTTATCACTCACTTCACTACCACTGCCCGAACATCAACAATCAGACCCGAAAAAAGGAGAATGCAATATGGAAGAAAACAGAAGCTACACCATGCCCCTCATCGGAGACAAGGCCCCCTCCTTCTCCGCCGTCACCACCCAAGGTCCCATCAACTTCCCCGAGGACTACAAGGGCAAATGGGTGATCCTCTTCTCCCACCCGGCGGACTTCACCCCCGTCTGCACGACCGAGTTCATGACCTTCGCGACGATGGCGGACGAGTTCAAGGCGCTGAACACCGAGCTGATCGGCCTGTCGGTCGATTCCCTCTACGCCCACATCGCCTGGCTGCGCAAGATCCAGGATCTCGAGTGGAACGGCATGAAGGGCGTCGAGGTCAAGTTCCCGCTCATCGAGGACATCAAGATGGAGGTTGCCAACAAGTTCGGCATGATCCAGCCCTCCTCCTCGACCACCCAGGCGGTGCGCGCGGTCTTCGTCATCGACCCCGAGGCGGTCATCCGCACGATCCTCTACTACCCGGCCTCCACCGGGCGCAACTTTGACGAGATCAAACGGATCGTCGTCGCGCTCCAGAAGGCGGACGCCGAGCAGGTCGCGACCCCGGCCAACTGGCGCCCCGGACAGGACGTCATCATCCCGACCGCCGGCTCCTGCGGCGTGGCCAAGGAGCGGATGGAGTCGCAGGACGAGGAAAAATACTGCCTTGACTGGTTCCTCTGCTTCAGGCGCGAAAAAAAGTGACCCTCCAAACATGCTGACATCTTTCATTTCTTTTACCTCCCCTGGAGGCCGGCCCCGCGCATTGCGCGGGGCCGGTCCGTTTTTTGCGGGGAAAGGGCGGAAGGCCTTTCCAAAACCATACGATTATGGTATTATATCGTCTATAGGATCATATCGTCAGAAGGAACCGGAAAGGGGGCGGCGGGATTGCTGCAGGCGGATTACGAGGCGTTCCTCGAGGGGGGTCTGCCCTTTTGGAAGAAGCTGGACGACGTCCAGCGCGCGCGGCTGCGGGAGACGGTGACGGCGCGCAGGTACGGGAAGGGCGAGACGATGCACGCGGGTTCGGAGGACTGCGCGGGGCTCTTCCTCGTGAAGGAGGGGCAGGTGCGGGTGTACATCCTCTCGGAGGGGGGCAAGGAGATCACCCTCTACCGGCTTTTCCCGTGGGATATCTGCATCTTTTCGGCCTCCTGCATGCTGCGCAACATCAGCTTCGACGTCTACGTCGAGGCGGAGAAGGAGACAGACGCGCTGCTGATCCCCACGACCGTCTACTCCACGCTGTCAAAGGAGTCGCTCGCGGTGTCCGACTACACCAACCAGCTCATGTCCTCGCGGTTCTCCGACGTGATGTGGGTGATGGAGCAGGTGCTCTTCATGAGTTTCGACAAGCGCCTCGCGCTTTTCCTGCTCGAGCAGGCGGAGATCGAGGGGACGGACCGGCTCTCCATGACCCAGGAGGTGATCGCCCGCAACCTCGGCTCGGCGCGGGAGGTCGTGACGCGGATGCTCAAGTATTTCCAGTCGGAGGGGCTGGTTTCCCTCTTCCGCGGCGGGGTGGAGATCGCCGACCGGGAGGGGATGGAAGCCCTTTCCAAGCGGGTTTAGCGGAAAAATCAGTCCGACAATCGGTGAAATGGTTTGCACGGCGGGGATGGAAAAAATCTTTTTTATGCACAATCACTATTTTTGCTTCCAGAAAATTGACAATATGACGGTGCGTGCTATAATATCAGCAGGAAACGTGGATGAATGGCGAATGATATTGCGAAAGGGCGTTACAAATGGCGAAAAAGACTGCACAGCACACGAAAATTACGAGCGGCGTTTATTACCGCATCCTCTCCGCGCGCAGCGGCAAGGCGATGGAGGCGGACGCCAACAACCGCATCCAGATGTACGACGTCACCAACGCGGCCAACCAGTTCTGGGCGTTTGAACCGGCGGACGGCGGCAGCTACCGCATCGTGAACCGCCAGTCGGGCGAGGTCGTGGACGTCATCCTGGCGGGCACCGAAAACGGCGCGCAGATCCACCAGTGGGAGGACGTCGGCGCGGAGAACCAGAAATGGCTCCTCGTCCCCGCCGCGAACGGCTGCTACAAGATCCAGTCGAAGCTCTCCGGCCGCTGCCTGGATATCGTCGGCCTCTCGGACGAGAACGGCGCGCCGATCCAGATCTGGGACGACATGGACGGGGACAACCAGCTCTGGAAGGTCGAGGACCCCAACGCGCCCAAGGAGGAGCCGGTGAAGAAGGCCGCCCCCAAGGCCCCCGCCAAAAAGCCGGCGGCAAAGAAACCGGCCGTCAAGAAGGAAACCAAGACCGCGCCGAAGGCGGAAGCCAAAGCCGCCCCGAAATCGGAAGTCAAGGCCGCGCCGAAGGCGGAAACCAAGACCGCTCCGAAATCGGAAGTCAAGGCCGCTCCGAAGGCGGAAACCAAGGCCGCGCCGAAGGCGAAGACCGCGGCGAAACCCGCCGCGAAGAAGGCCGCGGAGAAAAAATAAACTGGACAAAATCCCTCAAAATGCAACCCCGTCCATAGCGGGGTTGCATTTTTATGACAAGGTTCACAGGAAATTCACAGAAAGCTGTCCCGGAATCCCTCCGGATATGGTATACTTTGTGGGGATTTTCAAAGGGTTTGGCTCTTTAGAGGAAACTTGGAGATTTCCGCGGTATACTCTCGTTATGTCAGCAGAAGACGAAACGCAAAGGAGCGGGCTATGGAACACAACTACGACGCGGTCATTGTCGGCAGCGGGTTTGCCGGGGCGGTCACGGCGCGGCGGCTGGCCGAGGCGGGCAAGCGGGTGCTCGTGCTGGAAAAGCGGTCCCACATCGGCGGCAACGCCTACGACAGCCTCGACGGCGCGGGCGTCCTCGTCCACCGCTACGGGCCGCACATCTTCCATACGAACAGCGAGGCCGCCTGGCGGTTCCTCAGCCGGTTCACCGAGTGGCACCCCTACCGGCATGAGGTGGTCGGCAGCATCCGCGGGAAATTCGTGCCCATCCCCTTCAACCTCCATTCGGTCGACCTCTGCTTCGCGCCCGGCAAGGCGGCGCGCCTGCGGGAGCGGCTGATCGCCGGCTACGGGCCGGGCAGCCGGGTCCCGATCGCGGAGCTGCGCCGCCAGAGCGATCCCGAGCTCCGGGAGCTCGCGGAATACATCTTTGAAAACGTCTTCTGCCACTATACCGAAAAGCAGTGGGGCACCCCGCCCGACGCGGTGGACCCCTCGGTGCTGAAACGGGTGCCGGTGCTCGTCTCGGAGGACGACCGCTATTTCCAGGACACCTGGCAGGGCATCCCGGCAAAGGGCTATACCGCCCTCTTCGAGCGGATGCTCGATTATCCGGGCGTCGAGGTGCGGCTGGGGACCGAGGCGTCTGAGCGGCTGCGCGTGGGGGAGGACCGGGTCTATCTGGACGGGGAGCCGTTCGGCGGCGTGACCGTCTACACGGGCGCGCTCGACGAGCTCTGCGGCTGTTCGCTCGGGCGGCTGCCCTACCGCACCCTCGATTTCCAGTTCGAGACGCTGCCGGTCACCTGGTTCCAGCCGAAGGGCACCGTCAACTATACGGTCGACATGCCCTTTACGCGGATCACCGAGTTCAAATACTTTCTCGGGCAGGACCTGCCGGGCCGGACGACGATCGTCAGGGAGTTCGCGCGGGACTACGCCGGCAAAGCGGGGGAGATCCCCTACTACGCGGTGAAAAACCCCGGGAGCGACCGGCTCTACGCGGCCTATCTCGAAAAAATCTCCGCGGTGCCCCGGTTTTACCTGTTGGGGCGGCTCGCGGAGTACCAATACTACAATATGGACGCGATCGTCGCGCGGGCGCTCGAACGCGCCGACGAGATCCTCGCGGGATGGGAGGCGACGGCATGAAGCTCATGACCTATGTGGTGCCCTGCTACAATTCCGAGGCGTACATGCGCAACTGCATCTCGACGCTGCTGGCGAGCGGCGGGGAGGAGCTGGAGATCATTCTGGTGGACGACGGCTCGATGGACGGGACCGGCCGCATCGCGGACGAGTACGCGGCGCGGTATCCGGAGATCGTTCGCGCGATCCATCAGGAGAACGGCGGCCACGGCGAGGGGGTCAACCAGGGCATCCGCAACGCGCGGGGACTCTATTTCAAGGTGGTCGATTCGGACGACTGGCTCGACGTGCCGAGCGCGAAGGAGCTGCTGGCGACCATCCGCCGCCATCTGGAGAACGGCAGCCCCGCCGACCTCTACATCTGCAACTACGTCTACGAGCACGAGACGCAGGGCAGCCGGGTGATGCGCTACCGCAGCACCCTGCCGGTGGGGCGCATCTTCGGCTGGAGCGAGATCAGATCCTTCAAGCCCTGGCAGTACCTGCTCATGCACTCGCTCGTCTACCGCACCGCCCTGCTGCGGGAATGCGGGCTCGAGCTGCCCAAGCACACCTTCTACGTCGACAACCTCTTCGCCTACATCCCGCTGCCCTATGTGAAGACCCTCTGCTATCTCGACCTCGACCTCTACCGCTACTACATCGGCCGGGAGGACCAGTCGGTGAACGAGGCGGTGATGATCCGGCGGATCGACCAGCAGCTCCGGGTGACCCGGCTCATGGCGCAGGCCTACCGGGGGGAGCGGCTCGCGGCGATGGACCGCAAGCTGGTGAAATACCTGCTCAACTATGTGACGATGATGATGACGATCTCCTCCGTCCTGCTGACGGTGGACGGAAGCCCCGAGGCGCTGGAAAAGCGCGCGGCGCTCTGGAGCTGGCTGAAGGCGGAGAACCCCGGATGGTATTCGGCCATCCGCTACCGGTCGATCGCGACGTTCGTCAACCTGCCCGGCGCGTTCGGGCGGCGGCTGAGCGTCCAGAACTACCGCCTCGCCCGGCGGATCTATAAATTCAACTAGGTCCGGCGCCCGGACCCCGTGAGGAAACAGGTGATCTGATATGATAAGGAACTGGAAGACAACCCTCTACAATTACCGGCATGCGGCGCTCCTGCTCTATTTTGTGCCCTATATGCTCTGGTTCGGCTGGCTGCAGGGCAACGCCCGCCCCGAACACTGGGCGGGTTCGTGGATCGACACGCTGATCCCCTTCCAGGAGGTCTTCGTCATCCCCTACCTGCTGTGGTTTTTCTACGTCGCGGCGGCGGTGGGCTATTTCCTCGTTCGCTCCAAGCCCGACTATTTCCGGCTGTGCGCCTTCCTCTTCGGCGGCATGACCGTCTGTCTCGCGATCTATACGGTTTTCCCCAACGGCCAGATCCTGCGGCCGCTCGTCTTCCCGCGCGACAACCTACTCACCGACGCGGTACGCACGATCTACCTGGCGGACCCGCCGATCAACGTCTGCCCGAGCATCCACTGCTTCAATTCGATCGGCGTGAACATCGCGATCCGCCGCAGCGAGCTCGGCCGGCGGCATAAGGCCGTCCGCTGGGGCTCGGAGGTCCTGATGGTGCTCATCTGCATGTCCACCGTCTTTATCAAGCAGCATTCGATCGCGGACGTCTTCGCGGCGATCCTGCTGGCGGTGCCCTTCTACTTCGTGGTCTACCGCGGCGCCGAGCTCGCGAGAGCCTTCCGTCCCGCGCCCATCCGGACCCGCAAGGTCAAATTTGAAAATCCGTGACGGCGCTGCCGCACACGCATCACCGCCCCGGCCCGCAGAAGCGGGCCGGGGCGGTTTTTCGCGCGGCGGGCCGGGATTTCGGCATTGTCCGCCGGAGGCGGACAAAAAAACGGCCGCAGCGCGGCCGTTTTTGAAATCCCGGGGGTTATGCCTCGTAGTCCGCGACGACCCGCTCGGTGATGACCTTGCGGATGAATTCGCGCATTTTGAGGTGTTCAGGATGCTGGTCGTAGGCCTTGAGGGCCTCCTGCGAAACGAATTCGGAGTAGAGGACGAGATCGAAGCCCTTGGGGTTGATGTTTTTCCCCACCTCAAGGGTCAGGATGCCGTCGATGACGCCGTTCAGTGCTTCGAGCCCCTGCTTGATGAGCCGGGCGTTGTCCTCGCGGGTGTTGCCTTCTGCGACCTCTTCCAGTTTCCACATGACGATGTGCTTGACCATGATGTGTTGGACTCCTTTGTCCGGCGCGCGGCCGGTTTGTTGATGCCATTATCCTAGCATAAATGCGTTCCGGGTACAATCATTTTTATGCTTCTTTATACAATCTTAATATACTCCCGCGCGCCCCGCGGCTATGCGTGCCAAAAACTTCCGGGAGGGCGGCGCGCGGAATTTGACATACTAAGGAAAACAAAAATTCTGCCGGCCGACAGAGGCCGCAAGGAGGAAGAAGTATGAAACGATTGACCGCATGGACGCTCTGCGCCCTGCTCTTGACGGGCCTGTTGGCGGGCTGCCGGACGGCGGGACAGGACGGGGGCGAAAGCCGGGGCAGCCAGCCGTCCGCCTCGCTCGAGCCGAACACCGCCTCCCGGGAGAGCGCCCCGCAGGCGGACGTGCTGAAGACGGGGCTCGCGGTGATCACCTCGGCCGCCGACTCCACGTCCGCGGCCGGCGAAGAGGGGCTGGCGGATATCGGCTCGACGGCGGTCGCCCTGCTGGTGGACGACGACGGACGGATTGCGGCCTGCGCGATCGACGCGGTGCAGAGCAGGATTCCCTTTACGGCGGACGGCGCGCTCGCGCTCAACGCGGGCACGGTGTTCCCCTCCAAGCGGGAGCTCGGGAAGGACTACGGGCTCGCGGAGGCGTCGGGCATCGGCAGGGAGTGGTATGAGCAGACGGCGGCGTTTGCCTCCTATGTCACCGGCAAGACGGTCGCGGAGGTAAAGGGCATGGCGCTTGACGAGCGTACCGCCCCCACGGAGGCGGAGCTCTCCTCCTCGGTGACGATCGCGGTGGGCGGCTTTATCGACGGCATCGAGAAGGCGGCGCGGAACGCGCAGGCGCTCGGCGCGCGCGAGGGGGATTCCCTCGGGCTCGGGATCGCCACCAACATGCGGAACTCCAAGGGCGCGGGGGAATCGGAGGGGACCGCGCAGGCGGATTCCACCTACGCAGCCGTTTCCTTCGCACCGGACGGCACGATCACGAGCTGCGTGCTCGACGGCTCGCAGGGCGCCGTGCGCTTTGACGGTTCGGGCGCCATCACCTCCGACCTGAACGGCCCCTTCCGCACAAAGAACGAGATGGGCGACAGCTACGGCATGCGCGAGGCGTCGGGCATCGGCAAGGAGTGGTACGAGCAGGCCGCGGCCTACGCGCGGTACGCCGCGGGCCGCACGGTCGGCGAGCTGGAGGAGCTCTCCGTCACCGAGAAGGGCGCGCCGGCGGGCGGGGAACTGGCCTCGTCCGTCACGATCTCGGTCGGCCCCTTCAACGAGGCGCTGCGCAAGGCCGCCGCCTACGCGGAGTAGGAAGAGAAACGGAAAAAAGCGAAAGCCCGGCGCAAGCCGGGCTTTTGTTTTTGCGCTTCGCGCCTGTTCCGCGCTTTCTGAAGAAAGCGCCCAAAGACTTTAATCAGGCCCGCCGCCGTCCGGCCTATCTTTTGCGGCCCATGCCCAAGGCGAACATCCGCTGAGGCCCCCCGACACTGGGCCCGCGGGTCGCCGCAGCAATGTGCATGCGCCTCACGGCAGGCGCTTTGCACTCTCTGTTCCCGCCCGTTGGGAGCGCCCGCAACCTGAATTGAGCCCTCAGCTGGTGTACCCGTGGGGAGCGGCTGTAACCTGCGGGTCATGGCAAGGTGCTCCCGGGGGATACCGCTTAAAGTTCCGTCCCGCAGGGCCGGGTCCGCGTAGCGGACTCAAGCCGGGGTCGCGGGGCGGAGCGCCCGCGACTGCGGTCCGCAGACCGCGTTTCGGAGGCCAACCGCCGAAGGCGGCTCTTAGGCCGGAGATCGGCCGTCGCGCGTAGCGCGCTCCGGGCGCAGCCCGGGCAGGCCGCCCAAGGCGGAAGTCCCTTAGGCGGACTTTTGGTTCCTTTTCGTCCGTTCGAAAAGGAACCCGTGCCGCGCGGCGGAACGCGCTCGTGATTCTTGCCGCTTGGAAAGCGGCAATTCCCGTAAAGCGCCCGCCGCCCGCGGGGCAAAAAATCCAAAACCGCCGGCGGCCGCCAGACTCTCGACAATATTGTCCGTTTGCGGTAAAATCGATGGAGATCACCGGAAAGGGGGAGACGCCCGTGGCGAAAAAGATGAGGCTTTACCTGCTGGCCGAGGGCTACGTGCAGGGGGTGGGCTTCCGCTACTATGTCAGCTATACGGCGCGGGGGCTGGGGCTCACCGGTTGGGTGCGCAACCGGGAGGACGGCGCGGTGGACATGGAGGTGCAGGGCGCGCCCGACGCGGTGGAGGCGTTTACGGCGGCGGTGCGGCGCGGCAGCCACTACAGCGAGGTGCAAAACCTGACGGTGCAAAAGCTCGATCCGATCGAGGAGTACGGCTTCCGCACGCTGAATTAGGAGGGGAAGGGATGACGCGGACGGCGGGCGGCGTGGAATACGAGCTGACCCGGAAGGCGGTCAAAAACCTCAATCTGCGGGTGCGCGCCGACGGGACGGTGCATGTTTCCGCGCCCCGGCGCACGCCGCTTTCCGAGGTGGACGGGTTTGTCGCGGGCCGCGCGGCGTGGATCGCGTGGGCGCGGGAACGCCTGGCGGCGCATGCGGGGGAGGCCGAGGCGGCGCGGGAGGCGTACACCGACGCGGAATGTCTCGAGGCGTTCACGGAGGTGAGCGACCGGATCTATCCGCTCTTCGCGCGCCTGCTGCCGGAAAAGCCCGAGCTGCGGGTGCGGTGGATGAAGAGCCGCTGGGGGGTGTGCTGCCCGGCGAAGAACCGCATCACCCTCAACAAGCAGCTGATGGGAAAGCCGCGCGCGGCGGTGGAATACGTGGTGCTGCACGAATACGTGCACTTCCTGCACCCCGACCACCAGGCGGGGTTCCACGCGGAGATGGCAAAATGGATGCCCGACTACAGGGAACGGCGCAAACTGCTGAAAACGTGAGGATTTGGATGAAATGACAAAAAGAGCGGAGGATTTTACATATTGTTAAAGAATTAACACATTGAAAAAGAAACCGAAATGTAGTATCCTTATAGAAAGAAAACGGATGGGGCCGTCGCGCGGGAAAAGGGGAACGAAACCGCGGCCCCTCCGGGAAAACAAGAACCGGAGGAAACGACATGGAAATTTACGTCTGCATCGGAAGCTCGTGCCATCTCAAAGGCTCTTACAACATCATCAACGCGTTCAAGGAGCTGATCGCGGAATACAAGCTGGAGGACCAGGTGAGCCTGAACGCGTCCTTCTGCCTCGGCCACTGCCAGCACGGCGTGACGATCAAGGTGAACGACGAAATCGTCACCGGGCTCAACACCGACAACGCCCGGGAAATTTTCATTGATAAGGTCGTGAAGGAGCTGCAGCCGCAATGACCGACGTACTGAGCCTCAAGAAGGCCAACTGTAAAAACTGCCACAAGTGCATCCGCTCCTGCCCGGTCAAATCGATCCGTTTCGCCGACAACCAGGCGAAGATCATCCCGGAGGAGTGCATCCTGTGCGGGCGGTGCGTCGTCGTCTGCCCGCAGAACGCGAAGCGCGTGCGCAGCGACCTGACCGAGGTGATCGGGGCGGTGGGCTCCGGCAAGCGGGTCATCGCGACGCTCGCCCCCTCGTTTATCAGCGAGTTCCCCGTCTCGGGGATCGGGGAGATGGAGGGATACCTCAAAAAGCTCGGGCTGTTCGCCGCGCGGGAGACCGCCGAGGGCGCCTATATCGTCAAGAGCGAATATGAAAACCTCATCCGCGATCACAAACAGGAGGTCATCATCTCCTCCTGCTGCCACACGGTCGTCACGCTCATCCAGAAGTATTTCCCGGCGGTCATCCCCTGCATCGCGCCGGTGATCTCCCCGATGATGGCCAGCGCGAAGCTCATCAAGGAGGAATACCCCGACGCCTACGTCGTCTTCATCGGCCCCTGCATCTCCAAAAAGGACGAGATGCAGAAGGTCCCCGGCTACATAGACTGCGTGCTCACCTTCGACGAGCTCGTGCAGTGGTTCCAGATGCGGCATATCGAGGTCGCGCCCGCCCCGGTGGCGGAGAGCGAGGGACGCGCCTCCCGCTTCTTCCCGCGCACGGGCGGCATCATCGAGTGCATGCACACGCGCGGCACCGGCTACAAGTACCTCGCGGTCGACGGGGTGGAAAACTGCGTGCGCGCGATCGAGGCGATCGAGCGCGGCGGCCTCAAGGGGTACTTCGTCGAGATGAGCGCCTGCGAGGGCAGCTGCATCAACGGGCCCGCGGCGCGCGCCTACCAGGAGAACCTGCTCGACAGCCGGGTGCGGGTGGACGAGTTCGCCCAGCCGGACGAGGACAAAAAGCCCGACTTCGACATCGCCTGCGATTTCGGCCTCGCGCGCCACATCCCCAACGAGTTCGTGCACGAGCCCGACCCGCCCGCGGCGGCGATCACCGACATCCTCGCGCGCATGGGCAAAACCAAGCCGGAGGACGAGCTCAACTGCGGCTCCTGCGGCTACCCGACCTGCCGCGACAAGGCCAAGGCGGTCTACAACGGCAAGGCGGACATCACGATGTGCCTGCCCTACCTGCTGGAGAACGCGGAGAGCTTCTCGAACAACGTGTTCGCGGTGTCTCCCAACGCGATCCTGGTGCTCGACGACCGGCTGACCGTCCAGCGGATGAACATGTCCGCCTGCCACCTTTTCAACATCCCCAAGTCGAAGGACGCGATCGGCAGGGACGTGATCGACCTGATCGACCCGACCGATTTCCAGGATGTGCTTGAGACGGGCAACGATGTGATCGACAAGAAGATGTACCTGGCGGACCTCGACAAGCACGTCGAGCTGACGGTGGTGCGCGACGCGGACCACCACTGCCTGTTCGGCATCTTCAAGGACATCACGGCGGAGCAGGCGCGCAGGGAGAAGTACATCGAGCGCCGCGCCCAGACGATCGACATCACCGACAAGGTGATCGAAAAGCAGATGCGCATCGTCCAGGACATCGCGTCGCTGCTGGGCGAAACGACCGCCGAGACGAAGATCGCGCTGACCAAGATCAAGAACACCGTGCTCTCGGAGGACGAGTAGCCATGGAAAAACTGTTTATGGAGAACGGCTATATCAGCCTCAACAAGTACGGCGAGCAGCTGTGCGGCGACCGCGTCGAGGTGAAGAACAACCCGAGCGGCGACTTCACGATGGTGCTGGCCGACGGGCTGGGCAGCGGCGTCAAGGCGAACATCCTCTCGACCCTCACCTCCAAGATCATCGCGACGATGATGGACAGCGACATGACTGTGGAGGACTGCGTGACGACGATCGCGCAGACGCTGCCCGTCTGCTCGGTGCGCCAGGTGGCCTACGCGACCTTCACGGTGATCAAGGTGCACGGGGACGAGGTCTCCCTCATCCAGTACGACAACCCCGACGTGATCATGCTGCGGGACGGCAGAAGCGTCGACTACGAGCGGACCGAGAAGACGATCGCGGGCAAGAAGATCTACGAATCCCGCTTCCCCGCGCGCCTGGGGGACGTGTTCGTCGCGATGAGCGACGGCGTCATCCACGCGGGGGTGGGCCAGTCGCTCAACTTCGGCTGGGAGCGGCCGAACGTCGTCGAATACCTCGAGGCCCACTACAACGCGGCCATGTCGGCCAAGGCGGTGGCGGGGCTCGTGAGCGACGCCTGCCGCGATCTCTACATGGGAAAGCCGGGCGACGACACGACGGTGGCCGCGCTGCGCATCCGCGAGCGCCAGCTCGTCAACCTGATGATCGGCCCGCCGGTCAACCCGGAGGACGACGAAAAGATCATGCGGCTCTTCTTCGGGCAGGGGGGCAAGACGATCGTCTGCGGGGGCACGACCTCCACGATCGTGGCCAAATACCTGCACACTTCCGTCAGGACCTGCCTCGACTACCTCGACCCCGAGATCCCGCCGATCGGCTTTATCGAGGGCGTGGACCTGTGCACCGAGGGGGTGCTCACGATGAAGCACGTCGTCGAGCTCGCGCGGCGGTATTCGTCGGGCACCGACACCTACAGCGAATGGATTGGCAAGAAGGACGGCGCCTCGCTGATCGCGCAGATGCTCTTTGAGAGCGCGACCGACGTGAACCTCTTCGTGGGGCGGGCGATGAACCCGGCCCACCAGAACCCGGATATGCCGATCGATCTTTCGATCAAGCTGCGGCTGATCGAAGACCTCGCCAAATACCTCGAGCTGATGGGCAAGACGGTAAAGGTGAGCTACTACTAGATGACCAAACCCGCGGCCAGCCGCGTCAATGGAGGGTAACAGATGCAAATTACCGAACGCAATTTCGACACCAACGTCCAGATGCTGAAATACAAGGTCCTCAAGGGGGTCGTCGAGCACTTCGACCAGGGGACGCTCGAGAGCGCCTACCGGGACATCCCGATGGACATCGCCCCCGGCCCCAAGCCGACGACGCGCTGCTGCGTCTACAAGGAGCGCGCGATCATCACCGAGCGGGTCCGCATGGCGATGGGCGGCGACAAGGAGAACGCTAACGTCATCGAGGTGCTGCGCATCGCCTGCGACGAGTGCACGGTCAACCGCTACCACGTGGGCTCGGCCTGCCGCGGGTGCATCGCGCACCGCTGCGAGCACGCCTGCCCGACGGGCGCGATCGAGGTGCGCGACGGCAAGGCGCGCATCAACCAGGAGAAGTGCATTGAGTGCGGCAAGTGCGCGACCGCCTGCCCCTACACCGCGATCATGAAGTACACCCGCCCGTGCGAGAACGCCTGCAAAATCGGCGCGATCAGCATGCACCGGGACAACTCCGCGAAGATCGACAACGACAAGTGCATCTCCTGCGGCGCCTGCGTCTACCAGTGTCCGTTCGGCGCGATCGTCGACAAGTCGTTTCTGCTCGACGCGCTGACGATCATGCGGGAGAGCGAGAACAACACGAAATACAAGGTCTACGCGGTCGTGGCGCCGTCGATTTCCTCCCAGTTCAGCTACGCCAAGACCGGGCAGGTCGTGACGGGGCTTCGGAAGATCGGCTTCCACAGCGTCATCGAGGCGGCGCTCGGCGCGGACATGGTGGCCTACGCGGAGGCCGCGGAGCTCGTTGAGAAGGGCTTTTTGACCAGCTCCTGCTGTCCGGCGTTCGTCGCCTACATCAAGAGCGCCTTCCCGGGGCTTGTGGACAAGATCTCCCACAACCCCTCCCCGATGGAGGCGGTCGCGCGGTTCATCAAGCGGACCGACCCCACCGCGAAGTGCGTCTTCGTCGGCCCCTGCACCGCCAAGAAGATGGAGTTCCAGCAGGAGCATATCACCGGCATCGACTGCGTCATCACCTTTGAGGAGCTCCAGGCCCTCTTCGACGCGCGCGAGGTGAACGTCGAGAACCTCGAGGAGAGCCTGCTCGACAACGCCTCCTACTACGGGCGCATCTTCGCGCGCAGCGGCGGCCTCTCCGACGCGGTGGCCGAGGCGCTCAAGGAGCACGGCATCCCGGAGGACCAGTTCAAGGCGAACCCGATCGCCTGCGACGGCATCGAGGAGTGCAGGATCGCGCTGCTCAAGGCGAACAAAAACCTGCTGCCCAACAACTTCATCGAGGGCATGGCCTGCGTGGGCGGCTGCATCGGCGGCGCGGCCTGCGTGACCCACGGCCCCAAGGACAAGACCGAGGTCAACAAGTACGGCCAGCTCGCCAAGGAAAAAACGATCCTCGACGCCATCGCCGTTACACAAATTGCCAAATAATCCGCCCCGAAATGCAGGACTTTGCAAAAAGTCCTGCATTTTTTCTGCCATTTTATCCGAACGCGCTTGATTTTCCGGCGGAATTCCGCTATGATAGAAAGCTGAAAGAGGATCACCTTGCGTTTTGCAGGATGCAGAAGGAAAGGATCGGATATGGGCCAGGATTTATTGGCGCTCATCGGCAAAATGACCCCGCAGTTTTCCAAGGGGCAGCGGCTGATCGCCAACTACATGATCAACCATTTTGACAAGGCGGCGTTCATGACCGCCAGCAAGCTGGGCAGCACGGTGGGGGTGAGCGAATCGACCGTTGTGCGCTTCGCGTCGGAGGTGGGCTTCGCGGGCTACCCCGAGCTGCAGAGGGCGCTCCAGGAGCTCATCCGCAACAAGCTGACCACCGTGCAGCGGATGGACGTGACGAGCGACCAGCTCGAAAACGCCGACGTGCTCGCCAAGGTGCTCGGCAAGGACATCGAAAAGATCCGCCGCACCCTCGAGGAGACGAGCCGCGCCGATTTTGAGTCGGCGGTCGGCTGTATCTGCGCGGCGAAGAGCATCTATATCATCGGCGTGCGCTCCTCGTCGGCGCTCGCGCAGTTTTTGAGCTTCTACTTCAACCACATCTTCCCGAACGTCCGCCTCATCAACACCACCTCCCGCAGCGAGATGTTCGAGCAGATCATGCGCATCGGGCCGGAGGACGTGTTCATCGGCATCAGCTTCCCGCGCTACTCCAAGCGGACGGTGCAGGCCTCCCACTTCGCCGCCCGGAGCGGCGCGAAGGTCATCGCGCTCACCGACTCGAACCAGTCTCCGCTGGCCGAGAACGCCGACTATGTGCTGATGGCGCGCAGCGACATGGTCTCCTTCATCGACTCGCTCGTCGCGCCCCTCTCCCTCATCAACGCCCTGATCGTGGCGGTGGGCATGAAAAAGCACGACGAGATCGCCCGCACCTACGACCGCCTCGAACAGATCTGGGACGAATACGAGGTCTACGAAAAGCGCGGGGAGGAAGCCGGTGTCTGACCTTGTCGTGATCGGCGGGGGAGCCGCCGGGCTGTTCGCGGCGGGCTTCGCCGCGAAGGGCGGCGCGTCGGTCACGGTGCTCGAGCGGGGGACGCGCCCCGCCCGCAAGCTGCTGATCACCGGCAAGGGCCGCTGCAACGTCACCAACAACTGCTCGCCCGAGGACTTTTTGCGGAATGTGCGCACCAATCCGCGCTTCCTCTACGGCGCGGCCAGCGCCTTTTCCCCGGCGGACGCGATGGCGTTCTTCGAGTCGCTCGGCGTGCCGCTCAAGACCGAGCGGGGAGGCCGGGTGTTCCCGGTGTCCGACCGGGCGGCCGACGTGGCGGACGCGCTCGTCCGCTTTGCGAAGGCGTCCGGCGCGCGGCTGGTAACATCCGCGCGCGTGACTGACATCCTGGCGGAGGACGGAGGCGTACGGGGCGTGCGGCTGGAGGACGGCCGCGAGCTTTCCGCGGACGCGGTGCTCGTCGCCACCGGCGGGTGCAGCTATCCCGCGACCGGCTCGACGGGGGACGGCTGGCGGCTGGCAAAGGCGCTCGGCCATACGGTCGTCCCGGCGCGGGCCTCCCTCGTGCCGGTGCGCGCGAAGGAGCCGTGGTGCGCCGAGCTGATGGGGCTTTCCCTCAAAAACGTGACCCTCACCCTGCGGGACGCGCGGGGAAAGGCGGTCTTCTCCGAGCTGGGGGAGATGCTCTTCACCCATTTCGGCGTGTCGGGGCCGCTGGTCCTCTCCGCCTCCTCCTACCTGGCGGGGGACCCGGGGGGCTTCCGGATGGAGATCGACCTCAAGCCGGGGCTCGACGACCGGCAGCTCGACGCGCGGCTGCTGCGGGACTTTTCCGCGGCGAAAAACCGCGACTTTGCAAACGCCCTCGACCAGCTCCTGCCCAAAAAGCTCATCCCGGTCGCGGTGCGCCTGAGCGGGATTCCGCCCGACCGCAAGGTGAACGCGGTCACGCGGGAGGAGCGGCGGGCGTTCGCCGCGCTTTTAAAGGCGCTGCCGGTCACGCCGGCGGGGCTGCTGCCCGTCGAGGCGGGGGTGGTCACGGCGGGCGGCGTGGCGGTCCGGGAGATCGACCCGCGCACGATGGAGTCCAAGCTCGTGAAGGGGCTCTATTTCGCGGGGGAAGTGATCGACGTGGACGCGCTGACTGGGGGCTACAACCTCCAGATTGCCTGGTCGACGGCCCTCCTGGCCGCGAAGGGCGTCAATCGGAACGGATAAAAGGAGAGAAACGGATGATTTCGATAGCGATAGACGGACCCGCGGGCGCGGGCAAGAGCACGATCGCCCGCGCGATCGCGAAGGAGCTCGGCTATATCTATGTGGACACGGGCGCGCTCTACCGCGCGATCGGCCTCTACGCCAACGCCAACGGTGTGGCGACGGACGACCCGGCGGGGGTCGAGCGGCTGCTCGGCGGCATCAAGGTGGAGCTGCGCTATAAGAACGGGGAGCAGCGGGTGTTCCTCAACGGCTACGACGTGTCGGAGGAGATCCGCCGCCCGGAGGTCTCGATGGCCGCGAGCAATGTGAGCGCCATCCCGGCGGTGCGGCAGTTCCTCTTCGCGCTCCAGCAGAATATGGCGGTCGAGCACGACGTGGTCATGGACGGCCGCGACATCGGCACGATCGTGCTGCCCGGCGCGCAGGTGAAAATCTTCCTGACGGCGTCGCCCGAGGAGCGGGCGCGCCGCCGGTACGACGAATTGAAGGCCAAGGGGCACGACGTCGACTACGACGCGCTGCTCGAGGAGGTCAGGCAGCGCGACTACAACGACTCGCACCGGGCGATCGCGCAGCTTAAGCAGGCGGACGACGCCCTGCTCGTCGACACGACGGGCAACACCCTCGAGCAGTCGGTCCAGGCGCTCACCAAGCTGGTGAAGGAGAGGCTGCGCGATGTTTTATAAGGTCGTAAGGGCGCTGTGCGCCGTCTTCCTGCGGCTGGCCTTCCGGTTCCGGGTGGTCGGCCTCGAAAACGTCCCCGACGGCGGGGGATTCATCCTCGCGGCCAACCACCGCTCCAACTGGGACCCGGTGCTGGCGGGGATCCCGGTCAAGCGTCACAAGGTCTGCTACATGGCCAAGGCGGAGCTCTTCCAGAAGAACGCGCTTTTCGCCAGGATCATCACCGCGCTGGGCGCCTTCCCGATCGAGCGCGGCAAGGGGGACACCGGCGCGATCGACTGGGCGGACCGCATCATCACCGGGGGCGGCGTGCTGGGGATGTTCCCCGAGGGCACCCGCTCGAAGACGGGAACGCCCGGCCGCCCCAAGTCGGGGGTCGCGATGATCGCGCAGCAGACGGGGGCGGACGTGGTGCCCTGCGCCGTCTGCTTCGGGGAGCGGATCGGCTTCCGGTCGCCGGTGACCGTCCGCTACGGAAAGCCGATTGAAAACGCGCGGTTCGGGTTCGGCGCGGAGATCGCGCCGCACGAGCTCAAGGAGGCCAGCCGCCTTGTGATGGACGAGATCGTCAGGCTGCTGGAGGACGGGATTTGAAACGGATCACGGTGGCGAAGACGGCGGGCTTCTGCTTCGGGGTCCGGCGGGCGGTGGACGCCGCCTTCGCGGAGGCCCGTTCGGGGACGCCCGCCTGCACGCTCGGGGAGCTCATCCACAACCCCCGGATCGTGGAGGAACTCGCGCGCGCGGGCGTGCGGGTGATTGAAAGCCCCGCGGAGAACACGGACGGCCGGACGGTGATCATCCGGTCGCACGGGGTGCCGCCGCAGGTCTACGAGGAGCTGGCGGCGTCGGGCGCGCGGGTGGTCGACGCGACCTGCCCCTATGTCGAGAAGCTCCACCGGCTGGCGGCGGAGCACTCGGGGGAGAGCGTCACGCTCATCGCGGGGGACCCCTCCCACCCGGAGGTGGTGGGGATCGCGGGCTACTGCGAGGGGGAGACGCACATCTTCCGTTCGGCGGAAGAGCTTGACAAAATCATTCCGATTTTGGATAATGGTGGAAACCGGCCCGTCACCCTGCTTGCACAGACGACTTTTTCGGTGCCGGAATGGGAAAAATGTGTAGAAAAACTTAAAAAAGTGTGTACAAAGCTCCGAATATTTGATACAATATGTATTGCTACTGAAAAACGACAGTCTGAGGCGCGGGAGCTGGCGGCCCAAAGCGATGCGATGATCGTGATCGGCGGCCGGAAAAGCTCCAACACCGCCAAGCTGGCGCAGCTCTGCGGGGCGTATTGCGACACCTTTCTGATCGAGTCTGCGGCGGAGTTGCATGATCTCGATCTGGGCGGTTATACTAGGATTGGCGTTACAGCGGGCGCGTCGACGCCGGCTTGCATAATTAAGGAGGTACATAAAACCATGAGTGAGATTCTTAAAGATCAGGACGAGCTTTCTTTTGAAGAGATGTTGAATGAATCCTTCAAAACAATAGATAACAGGGAGAAGGTCACAGCGACCGTCACGGGGATCGCGCCGAACGAGATTTCCGTCGACATCGGCACCAAGCACGCGGGCTACGTCCCGCTGTCCGAACTGACCGACGACCCCAACGCGAAGCCTGAGGAGCTCGTCAAGGTTGGCGACCAGATGGACCTGCTGGTCGTGCGCGTCAATGACGTCGAGGGCACCGTGATGCTCTCCAAGAAGCGCCTCGATGCAATTGCCGGTTTCGAGAAGGTCATGAACGCGGTGGACACCGAGGAGATCCTCGAGGGCACCGTCGTGGAGGTTATCAAGGGCGGCGTGCTGGCGCTGACCAACGGCGTCAAGGTCTTTATCCCTGCCTCCCAGGCCACCCTTTCCCGCAACGACAGCCTGGAGGACCTGCTCAAGAAGAAGGTCCAGTTTAAGATTCTGGAAGTCAACCGCCAGCGCAAACGCGCGGTCGGCTCGATCCGTGCGGTCCTGCGCGAGCAGCGCCGCGAGCTCGAGGAGAAGTTCTGGCAGGAGGTCGAGGTCGGCAAGCATTACACCGGCGTCGTCAAATCTCTCACCAGCTACGGCGCGTTCGTCAACCTGGGCGGCGTGGACGGCATGGTGCACATCTCCGAGCTGAGCTGGAACCGCATCAAGCATCCCTCCGAGATCGTCAGCGTGGGCGACACGGTCGAGGTCTACATCAAGGACATCGACGCGGAGAACAAGAAGATCTCCCTCGGCTACAAGAAGGCGGAGGACAATCCGTGGGTCATCATGCAGCGTGACTACGCGGTCGGCACCGTCTGCACCGTCAAGGTCGTCTCGATGACCCCGTTCGGCGCGTTCGCCCAGATCATCCCGGGCGTGGACGGGCTCATCCACATCAGCCAGATCTCCAACGAGCGGATCAACAAGCCCTCCGACGTGCTTGCGATCGGCCAGGAGGTCGAGGTGAAGATCACCGAGCTCGACAGCGAGAAGAAGCGCGTCAGCCTCTCGATCCGCGCGCTGCTCGCCGACAAGGCGCCCGCGCCGGCCGAGGAGGAAGCTCCCGCCGCCGAGGAGTCCGCCGTTGTCTACGAGGCCGGCCCGGACGGCGCGCAGGGCGAGATCCCCGAGGATTCCGCGGAATAAACAGAACCGTTTTACCGGCAGGGCGCTTCGCGTCCTGCCGGTTTTCATTTGGGAGCGGCGTTTTGGGACGGGGCCTGCCGAAGAAACCGCTTTGGAGCCGTATATTGTGTTTTTGGCAAAAAAGTGGTACAATATCTCTTGTTGTATGAATGGCAAGCATTGATGACTTTTACGGTTTTCCCGCCGCGCGGGGCCTTCCGGCCTCCGCGCCCGGTTTCCTGCGGATTTTCCGCGGGGACGGCGGGAGGTATCTGCGGAAAACGGAGGAATCTACGTGCCGATAAAACGCTGGAACGTCCGGCGCCCCGACGAGGCGGCGGCCAAGCGGCTCGCGAGCGAGCTGGGCCTGCCGCTGATTGCTGTGCGGGTGCTGGCCGGCAGAGGGTATGACACCCGGGAAAAGATCGAACGCTTCCTGTCTCCGGACGGGACGCTGACCGACCCGCTGGCGATCCGCGACATGGATAAGGCCGTGGCGCGCATCCGGCGGGCGCTTTCCGAGGGTGAGCGGATCGCCGTCTACGGCGACTACGACTGCGACGGCATCATGTCGACGGTCGTGCTCTACAGCTATCTCGAGTCCGCGGGCGCGGACGTCTGCTATTACATCCCCCAGCGCGACCGGGAGGGCTACGGCCTCAACCGGGAGGCGCTGAAGCTCATCCACGACGACGGGGTGCGCCTCGTCATCACGGTGGACAACGGCATCACGGCGATCGGTGAGGTGGAGTACGCCTCCTCGCTCGGGCTCGACGTGGTGATCACCGACCACCACAAGCCGCGCGAGGTGCTGCCCGCGGCGGCCGCGGTGGTCGACCCGCACCGCCTCGACGACGAGAGCGGGTGCGAATATCTCGCGGGCGTGGGGGTGGCCTTCAAGCTCATCTGCGCGCTCGAGGGGGACGACGGAGAGCTGATGCTCGACCAGTACGGCGACCTCGTCGCCGTGGCGACGGTGGCGGACATCGTGCCGCTCACCGGCGAAAACCGCACGATCGTGCGGCGGGGGCTCGAGAGCCTCCAGAACACCGACAACGAGGGCCTGGCCGCGCTCATCCGGGTGTGCGGCATGGCGGATAAGCAGCTCTCCTGCGAGAACATCGCCTACGGCATCGTGCCGCGCATCAATTCGGCGGGCCGGTTCGACTGCGTCGACAACGCGATCGAGCTCTTCGTGGGAGGCGGCGACGAGCCGGAGGAGCTGGCCGGGGGGATCAACTCCCTCAACGAGAAGCGCCGCGCGATCGAGGACCAGATCGTCCGGCAGATTATGCAGCAGCTTGAATCGGACGCAGAGGCGCTCGGCCGCCGGGTGATCGTCATCTACGGCGAGGGCTGGCACCACGGCATCGTGGGCATCGTGGCCTCACGCATGGTCGAGCGGTTCGGCAAGCCCTGCATCGTGCTGTCGGTCGAGGGGGAGAACGCGCGCGGCTCGGGCCGCAGCGTCGAGGGCTTCTCGATCATCGACGCGATCGACTCCTGTTCCGAGCTGCTCGTGCGCTACGGCGGGCACAACCAGGCCGCCGGGCTGACGGTCCCGATGGAAAAGCTGCCCGCCTTCATCGAAAAAATCAACCTCTGGGCGGCGGAGCACTACCCCGAGATGCCCCAGCAGACGATCAACATCGACTGCGCCCTCTCGCCGCGCCAGCTCAACGTCCACTCGATCCAGCCGCTCGCACTGCTCGAGCCGTTCGGCTCGGGCAACGAGCTGCCCGTCTTCCAGATTCCCGGCTGCACCCTCCAGGGGGTCTACCCGATCGGGGAGGGCAAGCACCTGCGGCTGCGGTTCGCGGGGGAGGACACGGTCTTTTACGCGGTCTATTTCGGCATGACGCAGGAAAGCTTTCCCTATGCGGTCGGCGAGGTGGTCGATCTGGCCGCGACGGTCGACGTGGGGGAGTGGAACGGCGAGCTGCGCGTCTCGGTCAAGGTGAAGGACATCCACCTGACGGGGATCGATTACGATAAGATCCACCACTCGGAGCAGGTCTACCAGCGGCTGCGCCGCAGCGAGCCGGTGGAGGAGCCGGCGAGGGCGCAGGTGGTGCCCAGCCGGGACGACATCGCGGTGGTCTACCGCTACCTGCGCTCGAAGGGCAACCTTTCGGCGCCCGACGAGGTGATCTACGCGAAGCTGCGGGGGAACATCTCCTGCCTGTGCAAGCTGAAGCTCGCGATCGACGTGCTCGACGAGATGCACCTCGTCACCCGCGGCCCGGGCGGCAGGCATGTGGCGGTGGTGCCCAATCCGCAGAAGGTGGATATCTCCCAGTCGAAAATCCTGCGGGAGCTGCAATCCCGAAGCCTGCCGGCCGGCGTATGAACCGGCAACCTGGTTGCGGGCAATCGCCCGTGATGGAGGAAGCGAATGAAATACTATGTAATTGAAGATCTGCTGCAGGCGATCGAAAAGAGCGGCCGTCCCTACGACCGCGAAAAGATCCTTGCGGCCTACGAGGTGGCCAGAGAGGCCCACAAGGGCCAGTGCCGCGTATCGGGGGAGCCATATATCTCCCACCCGATCGCCGTCTCGATCATCCTGGTCGACCTCGGCATGGACAGTGAATGCGTCGAGGCCGCGTTGCTGCACGACGTGGTGGAGGACACCGACGTCACGGCCGAACAGGTCCAGAAGCAGTTCGGCGCGGACGTGGCGCTGCTCGTGGAGGGCGTGACCAAGCTGGGCAAGATCAGCTTCACCTCCCGCGAGGAGCAGCAGGCGGAGAACGTGCGCAAGATGCTGCTCGCCATGGCGCAGGATGTGCGCGTGATCATCATCAAGCTGGCCGACCGGCTGCACAACATGCGCACGATCGAGGTCATGCCCGAGCAGAAGCGCCGCGACAAGGCGCTTGAAACGATGGAGGTCTATGCGCCGCTGGCGCACAGGCTTGGTATCCGCGCAGTCAAGGAGGAGCTCGAGGACATCTCCCTGCGCTACCTCGACCCGGTGGCCTACCACGAGATCGAAAAGATGCTCGAGCTCAAAAAGGCCGACCGCCAAAGCTTCCTGGAAAAGATCAAGGCGAAGATCCGCGAGCGGCTCGCGTCGGAATACAGCGAGGTCTACATCGACGGGCGGGTCAAGAGCGTCTACGGCATCTACCGCAAGGTCTACATCCAGGGCCGCGCCTTCGAGGAGATCTTCGACATCTACGCGGTGCGCATCATCGTCGACTCGGTCAACGAGTGCTACAACATCCTCGGCATCATTCACGACCTCTTCCGGCCGCTGCCCAACCGCTTCAAGGACTACATCTCCACCCCCAAGCCGAACATGTACCAGTCGCTCCACACGACGGTCATCGACAAGGAGGGCATCCCCTTCGAGGTGCAGATCCGCACCTGGGATATGCACCACACGGCGGAATACGGCATCGCGGCCCACTGGAAATACAAGGCGGGCATCACCGGGCACGACAAGCTCGAGGAGCGCCTCGCGTGGATCCGCCAGCTCATCGAGAACCAAAAGGAGGCGGACGACGTCGAGGACATCGTCCGCTCGATCAAGAGCGACCTCTCGCCCGAGGAGGTCTACGTCTTCACGCCCAAGGGGGACGTGATCGCCCTGCCGGTGGACTCGACGGTCATCGACTTCGCCTACGCCATCCACACCGAGGTGGGCAACCGGATGGTGGGGGCAAAGATCGACGGGCGGATGGTCGCGCTCGACACGCCGGTGCGCACCGGCCAGATCATCGAGGTCGTCACGACCAACGCGAAGGACCACGCGCCGAGCCGCGACTGGCTCAAGATCGTCAAGACGACCGAGGCGCGCAACAAGATCCGCAACTGGTACAAGAAGGAGCGCCGCGAGGAGAACATCGAGCAGGGCCGCGCCGAGCTGGAACGGGAGTTCCGCCGCAACATGATCACCCTGCCGGAGGGCAAGGCGAAGGAGTTCCTGCTCGCGATCGCCAAGCGCCAGCACTTCGAGGTGGTGGACGACTTTTTGGCGGCGGTCGGCTACGGTGGCGTGCTGCTCTCCAAGATCATGCCGCGCGTCAAAGAGGATTACGTCAAGATGTACCGCACCGTCGAGCCGGAGGATCCGACCGAGCGGGTGCCAATCAAGCCGCACCGCGTGAAGGGCGCCTCGAGCGGCGTGATCGTCGAAGGGCTGGACAGCTGCCTGGTCAAGTTCGCGCGCTGCTGCAACCCGCTGCCGGGGGACGAGATCATCGGCTTCGTGACGCGGGGCTTCGGCGTGTCGATCCATAAAAAGGACTGCGCGAACGTCATAAATTCCATCAACGACCCGAACAACGCCGAACGCTGGGTGCGGGCCGAATGGGCGATGGAGAGCGCCAAGAAGGAGCACTTCAAGAGCACGATCGAGATCGTCACCGACGACCGCATCGGCGCGCTGGCGGACATCTCGGTGGCGCTTTCCACGATGCGCATCTCGATCAGCACCCTGATGGCCCGCGAGGTCAAGACGGGGGAGAACATCGTGACGGTGACCTTCACGGTCAGCGACATCGATCAGCTCAACTTTATCATCGGAAACCTCAGAAAGATCCCGGGCGTGACGAGCGTCACAAGGTCTGTGCAGTAGCGGCCCGGAATAAACTGGTAGGGGGATCGCCATGAAAGCGGTATTGCAGCGTGTTTCGTCCGCGAAGGTCACGTCCGGCGGGCGGGTGCTCGGGGAGATCGGGCAGGGGCTCGCGGTCCTGCTCGGCGTCGTGACGGGCGACGGGGTGGACGAGGCGGATTTCCTCGCGGAAAAGGCCGCCGGCCTGCGCGTCTTCGAGGACGAAAACGGCAAGATGAACAAATCCCTGTTGGAGGTGGGCGGCGGAATGCTCGTCGTCTCCAACTTCACCCTCTGCGCCGACGCGCGGCGGGGGAGGCGGCCCTCCTTTACGGGCGCGGCCGCGCCGGAGGAGGCCAACGCCCTCTACCTGCGGTTCGTCGCCGCGGCGAAGGACGCGGGCGTCTCCCCCGTCGAGACGGGGGTTTTCGGCGCGGACATGCGCGTGTCGATCGAGAACGACGGCCCGGTGACCATCCTGCTCGACACGGACGAAATCATGAAGAAATAACCCGCGCCCGGTCCCGGCGGCGTTTCCGCCGGGGACTGCGCGGGAATTGCTGCCAGAGGTGAAAAGATGAAAGTATACACGATGCCGGTCGGCACGATGGGCACCAACTGCTACATCGTCGCGGACGGGGAGGCGAGCGTGGTCATCGACCCGGGCTTCCAGGCGGAAAAGCTCGAGGCGTTCCTGCGGGAAAAGGGCCTGCACCCCGAATACATCCTGCTGACCCACGGGCACTACGACCACATCGGCGCGGTGCGGGCGCTGCGGGAGGCGTTCGGCTGCAAGCTGGCGGTCGGGCGGCGGGATCTCGAGATGCTCGCCGACCGCCGCAAGAGCCTCGCGATCATGCGCGGCATGACCGACGAGGACTACCTGCTCACCCCCGACCTGCTGCTCGGGGAGGGGGACGCGGTCACGGCGGGGCCGATGCGCTTCGAGGTGATCGACACCCCCGGACACACGGCGGGCGGGGTCAGCTACAAATGCGGCGACCTGCTCTTCACGGGGGATACCCTCTTCGCGGGGGACATCGGGCGGATCGACCTCTACGGCGGGGACTACCCGTCGATGCTCGCCTCGCTCAAAAAGCTCGCGGCGCTGCCGGGGGATTACCGGGTGCTGCCCGGCCACGGCCCCGAGAGCACCCTCGAGCGGGAACGCAGGCACAACCCCTACATGAGCGGAGCGGCGCATGACGGTCTTTATTGACGGGCACGCCTGCGGCTACGAGCTCCAGCGGCTCACACAGATGTTTTTCCCCGGCGAGAAGGTCGCCGTGGAGCAGGGCGCGCCCCCGGAGGATTTCGCGGGCGATTTTCTGCACGCCCGGTACCGGGAGGGGCTTCTCGAGGCGGTTTCGCGCCTGGGGGACGGCTCCCCCCGAGCCCTGCGGGCCGAGGCGCCCGCCGGGGGAACCGCCGGGCTGGAGCACCGCTTCGGCGTGCTGGCCTATACGCTTTTGTCCGAGGGGACGGGCGTCCGCCCGCCCTGGGGGGTGCTCACCGGCATCCGTCCGGTCAAGCTCTTCGCGGCGCGGATGGAGGAAGGGATGGACGAGGCGGCCCTGCGCCGCCATTTTATGGACGGGCGGCTGGTGAGCGGGGAGAAGTTCTCCCTCGCCGTGGAGACGGCCGCCGTTGAGCGGGAGCTGCTTTCCCGGTCGACGCCCGACAGCTTTTCCCTCTATGTCTCGGTGCCCTTCTGCCCGACCCGGTGCGCCTACTGCTCGTTCGTCTCCCACTCGGTCGAGCAGGCCGCGAAGCTGATCCCCGACTATGTGGACAGGCTGTGCGGCGAGCTGGCCGCCACCGGAGAGATCGCGCGGGAGCTGGGGCTTCGGCTGCGCACCGTCTATTTCGGCGGCGGCACCCCCACCACCCTCACGGCGGACCAGCTCTCCCGCGTGATGGACGCGGTCGCGGCGCATTTCGACGTGGCCTCGGCGTGGGAATACACCGTCGAGGCGGGCCGCCCCGACACGGTCACGGAGGACAAGCTGCGCGCCATCAAGGCGGGCGGCGGGCGGCGGGTGAGCATCAACCCGCAGACCCTCTCGGACGGGGTGCTCGCGGAGATCGGCCGCCGCCACACGTCGGCGCGGTTCTTCGAGGCGTTCGAACTCGCGCGGAAGGTGGGTTTCGACTGCATCAACACCGACCTGATCGCGGGGCTCCCGACCGACACGCCCGAGGGCTTTCGCGCGAGTGTCGACGGGGTGCTCGCCCTCGCGCCCGAGAACGTCACGGTGCACACGCTGACGGTCAAGCGGGCCTCCCGGCTCTCCTTCGGCGAGGCGCGCGCCGAGCTCGCGCTCGTGGACGGGATGGTCGGCTACGCGCGCCGCGCGGCGGCCGCCGCGGGCCAGCGGCCCTACTACCTCTACCGGCAGAACGGCACCCTCGCGAACCTCGAAAACGTCGGCTATTCGCTGCCCGGCCGGGAGGGGCTCTACAACGTCTACATCATGGACGAGACGCACACCATCCTCGCGGTGGGGGCGGGCGCGTCCACCAAGCTGCGCCACCCGGTCACCGGGGAGATCGAGCGGGTCTATAACTACAAGTACCCCTACGAGTACCTTTCCCGGTTCGACGAGGTCCTGCGGCGCAAAAAGCGGGTGCGGGAATTTTACCTGGAATAGGAAATCCGCGGCGGGCGCTTGTAAAAGCCCCGGCCAGCGTGTATAATATCCCTAGAATCTAACGGACGGAGGTCATGCTGATATGGGAACCATTGATAACCTGATCATCAAGGCGAAGGATTTGGCGAGCGCGGCCGGGAGCAAGGCGCAGGAGGTCGCGGAGCAGACGAAGGTCCGCGTGCAGGCCGCGCAGCTCAAAAACGACATTGACGCGAACTACCTGAAGCTCGGGGAGATCATCTACGAGCTCCGGAAATCGGGCGCGGAAAACGAGGAGCTCATCAACATGTGCGTCGAGGAGATCTCCTCCCAGCTTGCGGAGCTCGACGAGCTCAACGGCCGGCTCGACGAGATGAAGCGGGTGCTGCGCTGCCCCGAGTGCATGAAGGAGAACCCGCTCGACGCGCTCTACTGCCAGCGGTGCGGCGCTTCCCTCAAGGAGCAGTCGCCCATCGAGCCGGAGGCGGCCGAGGCCCCGGAAGCGCCGGAGGCGCCCGCCGGGGATACCCCCGCGGAATAAGAAAACCATGAAAAAAGGCGGAGATTCGTTTAGAATCTCCGCCTTTTTGATTGCGCTTGCAGGTCTTCCTCCCGGAGGCAGGGAGGGCATGCCGGGTCCCGCCCCGGCGGGCGGCCCTATTTCTTGCCCACCCAAGAAATAGGGGAAAGAAGGGTGCTCAAGGGGGCTCGCTTGAAGAAGATGGGGGCGCAAAGCTCGCCCCCTTGAGAATCCCCCACCGCGCGAAACCAGCCGGCCTCGCGAAGAAGGCCCGTGCCGGCGCGGCCGGGAAAGCCCGCCGCTAGTCGTCCTCGAAGTCGAGGAACTTATACGCGGGCACGCCCAATGTCTTCGCGATATCGAACAGCAAATCCAAAGAAATGGCTTGTGCGATATTCGGTGCCTCAACCTGGCCGATATACGATGGATTCTTTCCGATCCTCTCAGCCAACTGTTCTTGAGACAAACCGCGCAGCCGCCGATAGTAGGAAACTTTTAAACCCAGCTTTATATACTCATCCCGATATTCAAACTTCATATTGGATTCCCCCCATATAAAGTTTACCAAGACCTCTTGAAAATTATTATCAAGTGATATATAATGCACATTAGGTATTAACTAATAAAAATTATATTTCAGACAATAAAGGAGAAAAGGATGGACGTTTACAAGGAAATGTATCTGAGGCTGTTCAACGAGATGACGGACATCAAAGACCTTGCGTCGGGCATGGCGACGCAGGCGTCGGAGATCGGTTACCGCGTCAAGGCGGCGCAGGCCGCGGTGGAAGAGATGTTTTTGGCGGCCGAGGAAAAAAAGGAAGCGGCACGGATTAGTGCCCGCTTCCTTTTTTCCGTCACAGCTTCTTTCATTTCGGGGTTGATGTATCATCCGGGATATGCTATACTATCTATTTATCTAATAGACACGAATGTGGACGAAAAAGAGAGAAAAGAAAAAGGAAGGGTCCAATGGAAGAGAGAAAAGAAAACCGCATGGGCACCATGCCGGTGGGCAAGCTGCTGGTGACGATGTCCCTGCCGATCATGATCTCGATGCTGATCCAGGCGCTTTACAACATCGTGGACAGCATCTTCGTGGCGCAGATCGGGGAGAATGCGCTCACGGCGGTGTCGCTGGCCTTCCCGGTGCAGAACCTCATCATTGCGGTGGGCATCGGCACCGGCATCGGCATCAACTCGCTGCTCTCCCGCAGGCTCGGGGAGCGCCGCTTCGACGACGCGAACGCGGCGGCGGAAAACGGCATCCTGCTCTCCCTCTGCAACTGGCTGGTCTTCGCCATCTTCGGGGGGCTGTTTTCGGAGGCGTTTTTCCGCGCCTTCACCGAGAACCCCGAGATCATCTCGATGGGCACCGACTACCTGACGGTCTGCACCGTCTTTTCGTTCGGCTGCTTCATGCAGTTCGCCTGCGAGCGGATCTTGCAGGCCACGGGCATCACGATCTACAACATGATCACCCAGGCGACCGGCGCGATCATCAACATCATCCTTGACCCGATCATGATCTTCGGCCTCTTCGGGTTCCCGAGGCTGGGAGTCAAGGGCGCGGCGATCGCCACCGTCATTGGGCAGATCGTGGCGATGCTGATGGGGCTGTGGTTCAATGCGAAGAAAAATAAGGAAGTCCACATGGATTTCCGGCATTTCCGTCCGAACGGCCGCATCATCGGGGAAATTTACAAGGTGGGCGTGCCGTCAATCGTCATGCAGTCGATCGGCACGGTCATGACCATCGGCATGAACAAGATCCTCATCGCCTTTTCGGAGACGGCGGTCGCCGTGTTCGGGGTCTACTTCAAGCTTCAGAGCTTCGTCTTCATGCCGATCTTCGGGCTCACCAACGGCCTCGTGCCGATCGTGGCCTACAACTACGGCGCGCGCAAGCGCACCCGGATCACCGCTTCGATCCGCCTGGCGCTCGTCTACGCGCTGAGCATCATGGCGCTCGGCCTGTTGATCTTCCAGCTCTTCCCGGTGCCCCTGCTCCGCCTTTTCAAGGCGTCCGACGCACTGCTTTCCATCGGCGTGCCCGCCCTGCGGATCATCAGCATCAGCTTTTTGGGCGCGGGGGTCGGTATCGTGCTCTCCTCGGTCTTCCAGGCGATGGGCAACGGCGTGCTCAGCCTGACCATGTCGGTCGCGCGCCAGCTCGCGGTGCTGCTACCGGTGGCTTGGCTGATGGCGCGGTTCGTCGGCCTCGACGCCGTGTGGGCCGCGTTCCCCGTCTCGGAGTACGTGTCGGTGACGATCGCGCTTTTCATGTACCGCTATGTCTACCACAACCACATCGCGACCCTCGCGGACGAGGCGTAGCCGCCCCGCTCCCGCGTACCCGTTTTCGCAAACGGAAAAGCCGCCTCGTCAGAGGCGGCTTTTTTTCACGCGGTGCGGGGGGCGCGCCCGGCGGCGGAACGCCCGGTCCGCGGCCGGGCGGACGCGTTCTGCGAACGCGTCCCCGCGCGGATGCGCGGGTTCCGCCGCCCGCGTCTCCCGCCGCGCTCAGATGCGGTCGATGAGGCCGAGGGTGATTTTGGCGCAGCGCCGGGCGGCGTGCCCGACGAAGGCGTCGTAGTCCATGCCGCCGCTGTCGTCGGCGCCGTCCGAGATGCACCGCACGACGGCGAAGGGCACCCCGCTCAGGTAGCAGGCGTGGCCGACCGCCGCGCCCTCCATCTCGATGGCGTCGGCGCGGGTTTCGCGGGCGATCCGCTCCTTGACGGCGGAATCGGTGACAAACTGCTCGCCCGAGACGATCTCCCCGCGCACGCAGCGGACCCCCTGTCCGGCGGCGAGCTCCTCCACGAGGGAGACGAGCCGCTCGTCGGCGGGAAAGCGGGAGCAGTGGGGGAAATATTTTTGCAGCAGGCGTTCCTCGAGGTCGTGGTAAAAGACGGTGCGCGCCGCAACGAGGTCGAGGATGCGCAGCCTGTCCGAGAGCGCGCCGGCGACGCCGCTGTTGATCACATAGTCCGCGCCGAAGCGGGAGATGAGCATCTGCGCGCAGACGGCGGCGTTGACCTTGCCGACGCCGCAGGTGGCGGCGACGACCCGTTTGCCCGCGCGCTCGGCCGAAAGGAATTCACAGCGGCCCGCGGTTTGGATTTCCCCGTGGGAGAGGGCCTCGCGGATGAGGTCGAATTCGCTGTCCATCGCGCAGATGACGCCGATCGTAACCATAAAAATCAAGTCCTCCAAACGGTTCAGATGCTCCCATTCTACCCGAAAGGGCGGGGGAATGCAACCGCGGTATAGTAATAAACGGCCCGCTGTGGTAATATAGGTGTATTAATTCGGGACGGGGGTGTGGGAATGGAGCAGCGCCACAGGCACGGCTATCTGTATGGGACGATGGTGCTGGCGGCCGGGACGGTGGTCGTCAAACTGATCGGCGCGCTTTTCAAGATCCCGCTCACCAACATCCTCGGCGGCGTGGGCATGAGCTACTTCAACGTCGCCTACGAGCTCTACTATCCGCTCTACGCCCTTTTTGTGTCGGGCGTGCCGGTGGCGGTCTCCAAGCTCGTCAGCGAGAGCATGGCCTGCGGGCGCGCGCGCGACGCGCGCAAGCTCCTGCGGGTGGCGGGGGCGGCCTTCCTCGCGGTCGGCGCGGCGGGAAGCCTGCTCATGTTTTTCGGCGCGGGGTGGTTTTCCGCCCGGGTGCAGAACCCGGGCTCGGTGTGGGCGGTGCGGATGCTCTCCCCGGCGCTTTTCTTCGGCTGCCTGATGGCGGCGCTGCGCGGTTACTGGCAGGGGATGCAGGACATGGCCCCCACCGCCGTCTCGCAGATCGTCGAGGCGGTCGCGAAGCTCGCGTTTGGGCTGGCGCTCTCCTACGGCGTGACGGTGGCGGGCCTGCGGCAGTTCTCCCTGGAGGGGACGGTGTTCGGCGCGCCCTGCGCCTCGGCGCAGGAGGCGCAGATTGCGGTGCTGCCCTACGCGGCGGCGGGCGCGATCCTCGGCGTGACGGTCAGCACCCTCTGCGGCGCGGTCTACATGGCCGCGCGCCACAGGCTCGGGCGCGGCGCGATCACCCCCGAGCAGTGGAAGGCGTCGCCGCCCGCGGCCCCGTCCCGCGCGCTGCTCAAACGGCTGGTCGCGATCGCGGTGCCGGTGTGCGTCGCCTCGCTCATCACCAACCTCACCTCCTTCATCGATCTCATCTCGGTGATGAACCGCCTGGGCCACGCGATCACCCGGCACCCGGGCGTGATCGAGGGCATCTACGAGGGGCTCATCCCGGGCGGGGTGGGCCGGGAGATGCTCGCCTCCTACCTCTACGGCTGTTATTCGGGGCTGGCGGTGCCGGTCTATAACCTGGTGCCCTCGCTCACCACGACGATCGGCGTGAGCCTGCTGCCCGCCGTGTCGGCGGCGTGGGCGGTGCGCGACCGGAGGGCGCTGGAGCGCAACGTCGCGTCCGCGCTGCGGCTGGCCTCCCTCATCGCGATGCCGGCGGGGCTGGGCATCTGCGCGATGGCCGGCCCGGTGTTGCGGCTGCTCTTCTTCTCCAAGCCGATGGAGTCGGCGGTCATCTCCCCGGCGCTCCACCTGATGGGGCTGAGCGCGATCTTTGTGGCGCTCTCGCTGCCGGTCAACGCGATTTTGCAGGCGGTCGGGCGCGCCGACCTGCCGGTCAAGCTGCTGCTGGCAGGCGGCGGGCTCAAGCTCGTGCTCAACTTCCTGCTCGTGGCGGTGCCCCGGCTCAACATCCAGGCCGCGCCCGTCGGAACGCTCGTCTGCTACGCGTTCGTGCTTTTCGTGAGCTTCGGGGTGCTGGTAAATTCTACCGGGGTGCGCATTCCGGTGGGGCCGGTCTTCGGGAAGCCGTTTTTCGCGGCGGTCTGCTGCGCGGTCGGGGCATGGGCCGCAAACGGCCTGCTGGAGCGGGTTTGCGGCAGTCAGCTCGCGGCGGTGGGCGGCGTGTCGATCGGCGTCGTAATTTATGTTTTTGTCGTCTTATTGACTAAAACCGTCACCAAAGAGGACATATTAATGGTGCCGGGCGGCGAAAAGTTTGCAAAGCTACTTGAAAAGCGCTCCCTTTTAGGGTAGAATACTAAAAGCAGCCCCAAATGGGCCTGTAAAGGGGGCGCGGCGGGCATGCCGGTGCAGTTTGAGCGCAAGCAGAAATACGACGTGGGGGACCTGATTACGATCATGTCCCTGCTCCGCGGAGAGGGCGGCTGCCCGTGGGACCGCGAGCAGGACCACCACTCGATCCGCAGGAACTTCATCGAGGAGACCTATGAGGTCTGCGAGGCGATCGACAACGACGACCCGGTGCTCCTTCAGGAGGAGCTGGGGGACGTGCTTCTCCAGGTGGCGTTCCACGCGCGCATGGAGGAGGAGGCGGGCCGCTTCGATTTCGGCGACGTGTGCGACGGCATCTGCAAAAAGCTGATCGTCCGCCATCCCCATGTGTTCGGCGAGACGAAGGTCGCGGACAGCGGCGAGGTGCTCGTCAACTGGGACCGCATCAAGGAGCGGACCAAGGGCCAGAAGACGGCGACCGAGACGCTCAGGAGCGTGAGCGCGGCGCTTCCGGCGCTCATGCGCAGCGAAAAGGTGCAGCACCGCGCGGCGAAGGTCGGGTTCGACTACCCGGATACCGGCGGGGCGCTGCGGGACCTTGAAAGCGAGGTCGCGGAACTGCGGGAAGCCATTTCCGAAGGGGACGCGGCGCACATCGACGAGGAATTGGGGGACGTGCTCTTCGCGGCGGTCAACGTGTCCCGGTTCACCCATGTGGACGCGGAGCAGAGCCTCGGGCAGGCGTGCGAAAAGTTCATCGACCGGTTCGAGCAGGTGGAGGCGCTTGCGCGGGAGCGGGGCGTGGACATGAAGACGGCCGGCATCGAAAAGCTGGACGAGCTGTGGAAGCAGGCCAAGAAACGGAACGCCGCCAAGCCAAACGACTGATTATCCCAGGCAGTTGCTGTCTGAAGATATAACAATGTTTAATTTTATTTACGGAGGGCATTCAAAATGACAAAAGCAGAGCTCATCACCGCGGTTGCGGAGAAATCTGGACTTTCCAAGAAGGACAGCGAGAAGGCCGTCGGCGCGGTTGTCGACGCGATCACCGACGCGCTGAAGGCCGGCGAGAAGGTTGCTCTGGTCGGTTTTGGAACCTTTGAGACCAAGACCCGCAACGAGCGCAAGGGCATCAATCCGATCACCAAAGAGGAGATCACGATCGCCGCGGCGACGGTTCCCTCCTTCAAGGCCGGCAAGGCGCTCAAGGACGCTGTCTCCGGCAAGTAAGACCGTTTCACCAAAAGGCCTGCCGCGTCGCAAGATGCGGCAGGTTTTTGCATCTGGAGGAAGCATATGCGACTGGATAAATACCTCAAAATCACCCGGCTCATCAAGCGGCGCACCGTGGCCAACGAGGCATGCGACGCGGGGCGGGTGACGGTCAACGGCAAGGTGGCGCGCGCCTCCTACGACGTGAAGGAGGGGGACGTCGTCGAGCTGAACCTCGGCCAGAAGCCCCTGCGGGTGCAGGTGCTCAAGGTGAGCGAATACGCCACCAAGGACACCGCCGCCGAGGGCTACAAGGTCATCGACTGAGGATCGGCGCACGGGCCGCCGGAGGATTCCCTCCGGCGGCCCGTTCATATTTTGGCGCGCCCCCTCATAGGTATTAGAGATCAATTGACGGGGGAGGCGGACGCGGGTGGTCGAGGAAAAGAGGAATCTGGGGCCGCACAACATCATCATGGAGGACCGCAGGAGGCTGACGGTGACGGGAGTGACCGACGTGGACAGCTTCGACGAGCAGACGGTGGTCGTCTACTGCGAGACGGGGGAGCTGGCGATCCGCGGCGAGGGGCTGCACATCAGCCGGATCGACGTGGAGACGGGGGATCTGAACCTCGAGGCCGCGCGGATTGACGGGCTGTCCTATGCGGATAACCACCCGGCGCGGGGCGGTTTTTTCGGCAAATTATTCCGCTGACGGAAGGTAGAATGGAAGGACGGGGGGAAGCCGATGGAGATCACGGTCGCGGGGCAGACGTGGCTCTTTTTACTGTCCGTCGCGCTGGGCGCGGCGCTCGGGGTGTGCTACGACGTCTTCCGGATTCTGCGCATCGCCTTCCGGCATCCCTCCCTGGCCGTCCTGCTGGAGGACATCCTTTTTTCGCTTGCCGCGGCGGGCGCGACGTTCGCTTTCCTGCTCACAACGGGCAACGGGCAGCTGCGCGCCTTTTTCCTGATCGGGGAGCTGGTGGGGTTTTCCCTCTACCACTGCACCCTCGGCGCGCTGCTCATCGGCGCGGCCAAGGGGATCATCGCGGCCATCCGGTGGCTTTTTGGGCTGATTTACCGGGTCTTTGTGGCGCCGGTCCTGCGCCTGTTAGAAAAGATTCGGGGCTTTTTGGCGAAAATCATGAAGCAATCGGCAAAATGTATAAAAAATAAAGCGAAAAATTCGAGGATACCCTTGAAAAAGCACAGTCATTTATTGTATAATTTAAAAAAGCGACTTCAGTGGGACGGACAGAAGAAAAACGTGAAGGAACAGGAGCAACCCGGTTCATGAAAAGTGTACGTGGAAAAAAGAAGAGCCTGTTTATCCGGTTTTGTATCTTCGCCTTCGCCGCTTACGTCGTGGTAAGCCTGATCACGCTGCAGATGGAGATCTCCTCCAAACGCAGCCTGCTTACTAGCGTAAACGCGCAGCTGGAAGACCAGGTCGTTGCAAACAAGGAGGTCGAGCGGCAGATCGCCTTGGGGGACGACCGGGATTTTATGGCCCGTATCGCGCGCGACAAGCTCGATATGGGTGTGGCGGACGAGCGCGTATTCCGTGACACAGCGGGCACGTAAGCCCGCCTTTTGGCGTGTCTGGAGCCGGAAGGGCTTCTCGATAAAACACAAGATCGTTAAGGAGGCAGCGTAACATTTATGCAGCTTGAGGTAGGGAGTATTCTGGAGGGCAAGGTCACCGGCATCACAAAGTTCGGCGCGTTCATCGAACTGCCGGGCGGCAAGACCGGAATGGTACATATTTCGGAAGTGGCGTCCTCCTATGTCAAGGAAATTTCCGATTACCTGTCGATGGGCCAGATGGTCAAGGTCAAGGTCATCGGGATCACCCCCGAGGGTAAGGTCAGCCTGTCGATCAAACAGGTGGCGCCCGCCCCGGCTGCGGCTGAGCGTCCCAACACGCCGCGCCCCTTCCGCCAGGGAGGCCCCGGCGCGCCCGGCGACCGTCCGGCGCGCCCGCCCTATCAGCGCAGGCCGCCCCGCGAGGTCTCCTACGGGTTCGACCGGCGGCAGGACATCACGAGCGAGAACATGTCCTTCGAGGACATGATGAGCAAGTTCAAGCAGAAGAGCGAGGACAAGATGTCCGACCTCAAGAAATATACCGACATGAAGCGCGGGACGGCGCGGAGCAGAAATTCACCCAAATGATTCCAAAAGGGCGCCGCGGCGCCCTTTTCCTTTTGAAAAGAGAAGCGGAAAACAGGAGGACGGGCATGGTAATCGTCAACGCGGACGTCCGCACGATGGCGGGCGAAAGATTTGAACACGGATACATCCACATGGACGGCGGAAAGATCGTCTCGGTCGGCCCGATGGAGCGCGCGCCGCGGGACGCGGAGCGGTTCGACGCGGCGGGCGCGGTCGCGCTGCCCGGGCTGGTCGACGCCCACTGCCACATCGGCATGTGGGAGGACGGGCTCGGCTTCGAGGGGGACGACGGCAACGAGGACACCGACCCGGTCACGCCGCAGCTGCGCGGCCTGGACGGGGTGAACCCGCTCGACCGGGCGTTCACCGAGGCGCTCGACTGGGGGGTCACGACCGTCGTGACCGGTCCCGGCAGCGCCAACCCGATCGCGGGGCAGATGTGCGCGATGAAGACCTGCGGCCGCCGGGTGGACGATATGCTCCTCGCCGCGCCGCTGGCGGTCAAGATGGCGATGGGGGAGAACCCCAAGACGAGCTACCACGAGAAG
>NZ_DBMDHH010000009.1:0-76578 GCF_057433415.1 Anaerotruncus sp.
TCCCGGGGGTTTCTCAAGGGGACTGGCGGAAGTCCCCTTGAGCGCCCTTCTTCCGCCGACTTCTTGGGCGCGCAAGAAGTCGGCCCGCCCGCCGGGGCGGGTCCCGGCAATCTCCGCTGCCGAAGGCGGCACATCTGGAGCGCCCCGGAGGGGCGCGTAAAAAGGCACTCTGCCCGCAGGGCGGAAAATTGAAAACCGCCGTGCGATGAGCGGCAAATCCAAAACATGGCCCCGGGGCGGGACCCGGCAATCCCCGCCGCCGAAGGCGGCACAACCAGAGCACCCCGCCCGCAGGGCGGCAGATCCATTGGGAAGAACCACCGAAATCTGCATGTCCGGAAGGCTCATCCTGCAAAAAAACGGCGAATTTGCCTCCCAAAGGGAGAATAAGATTGACTGGGGCGGCGGTTTGAAATATAATGGTATCAATATTTTCATTACGCTGCCCAAGTAAATTGGGTGGAAGGGGAGGTTTTACAATTGGCAAGGGCATACAATTTTTCGGCGGGCCCGTCGATGCTGCCCGAGAGCGTGCTGGCGAAAGCGGCCTCGGAGATGCTCGACTACCAGGGCACCGGCGAATCGGTCATGGAGATGAGCCACCGCTCGAAGGAGTACCAGGCGATCATCGACGGCTGCGAGGCGCTGCTGCGCGAGGTCATGGGGATCCCGGACAACTATAAGGTGCTCTTTTTGCAGGGCGGCGCGTCCAGCCAGTTCGCGATGGTCCCGATGAACCTGATGACGGGTTCCGGCAAGGCCGACTTCGTGATCACCGGCCAATGGGCCACCAAGGCGTACAAGGAGGCGTCCCGGTACGGAGACTGCAAGGCGGTCGCCTCCTCCAAGGACAAGACGTTCTCCTACATCCCCAAGCTCGATCCGGCCGAGTTCCGGCCCGACGCGGATTATTTCCACATCTGCCTCAACAACACGATCTACGGCACCGTCTGGCATGAGCTGCCCGACACCGGCAGCGTCCCGCTCGTTGCGGACGTCTCCTCCTGCATCCTCTCCGAGCCGATCGACGTGAGCCGCTTCGGCCTGCTCTACGCGGGCGCGCAGAAAAACATGGGCCCCGCGGGGCTGACCGTCGTCATCGTGCGGGAGGACCTCGTCGGGAAGGCGATGGAGAGCACGCCGACCATGTTCAACTACCAGACCCATGTGGACAACGGCTCGATGTTCAACACCCCGCCGACCTATGCGATCTACATCTGCAAGCTCGTGCTCGAGTGGCTCAAAAACGAGATCGGCGGCCTTGCCGGGATGAAGAAGATCAACGAGAAGAAGGCGGGCCTCCTCTACGATTTCCTCGACCGGTCGAAGCTCTTCAAGGGCACCGTCGCCAAAGAGGACCGCTCCCTCATGAACATTCCCTTTGTCACCGGCAGCGACGAGCTCGACGCGAAGTTCGTGTCCGAGGCGAAGGCCGCCGGGTTCCTCAACCTCAAGGGCCACCGTTCGGTGGGCGGCATGCGCGCCTCGATCTACAACGCAATGCCGGTCGAAGGCGTGGAAAAACTGGTTGCGCTGATGGCGAAGTTTGAGGAGGCGAACGGCTGATGTACAACATTAAAACGCTCAATAAGATCAGCCCCAACGGGCTGGACGTCTTTGACCGCAACAAATACCGCATCGGCGACGACGTGGAGGACCCCAACGGCATCCTCGTGCGCTCGGCCGCGATGCATGAGATGGAGCTGCCCGAATCCCTGCTCGCGGTCGCGCGGGCAGGCGCGGGAGTCAACAACATCCCCATCGACCGGTGCAGCGAACAGGGCATCGTCGTCTTCAACACCCCGGGCGCGAACGCGAACGCGGTCAAGGAGCTGGTCGTCTGCGCGCTGCTCATGTCCGCGCGCAAGATCTACCCCTCGATGGTGTGGACGCAGTCCCTCAAGGGCCAGGGCGACGAGGTCGGCAAGCTCGTCGAAAAGGGCAAGAGCCAGTTCGTCGGCCCCGAGCTCGCCGGCAAGAGCCTCGGCGTGATCGGCCTGGGCGCGATCGGCACCCGCATCGCCAACTTCGCCCGCCACCTCGACATGGAGGTGTGGGGCTACGACCCCTACCTGTCGGTCGAAAACGCGTGGAACGTCTCCCGCAGCATTAAGCACGCCAACAGCCTCAAGGAGATCTATGAGAACTGCGACTTCATCACCCTGCACATCCCCTCCACGCCCGAGACCAAGGGGATGATCAACTCCGAGTCGATCCAGATGATGAAGCACGGCGTCAGGCTCTTAAACTTCGCGCGCGGTGATCTGGTGGTCAATGAGGACCTGCTCGCGGGACTGGAGGAGAAGCAGGTCCGCTGCTACTTCACCGACTTCCCCAGCGAGGACCTGCTCGGCCATCCGGGCGTGCTGGTGATCCCCCACCTCGGCGCGTCCACGCCCGAGAGCGAGGACAACTGCGCGCGCATGGCCGCCGAAGAGCTCGTCGACTACCTCGAGAACGGCAACATCCGCAACTCGGTCAACCTGCCGTCCGTCTCGATGCCGCGCAGCGGGGACAGCCGCATCACCCTCATCCACCGGAACATCCCCGCGATGCTCACCCAGTTCGCCCCCGTCCTCTCGGACAGCGGACTCAACATCGAAAACCTCACCAACAAATCCAAGAAGGACTACGCCTACACGATGGTCGACGTCAAGGGCTGCATCAGCGATGAGATCATCGCCAAGCTCCGCGACATCGAAGGCGTCATCCGCGTCAACATCTACCGGTAACCGCGATTTCAAAACGCCCCCTGCGCCGCAGGGGGCGTTTCTTTTCCCCGGTGCGCAAAAACAAAAGGCGAGGATGAGGGAGATTGAGAGAGAATGGAGGCGTGCGGATAAGATCGGGGGATCAGCCAGGGCGGACGGATGCCGGGGGATGCGGGGGGAACGGAAAAGAGATTCTTTAGCGGTTGTGGAATCCGTGCGGAATGTGGTACAATATGTTCAAGCGGAATCCGGATTACAAAAGCCGCTCAGATAAAAGATGAAAGTGAGGGTTGCCGGCATGAATATGCTTTCCTGGTGGCAGCAGTACGCGCCGATCGTCTGGCTGCTGCTGGCCATTGCGTTCGCGGTGTCCGAGGGCCTGACCGTCCAGCTCGTATCGATCTGGTTCGCGGTGGGCGCGGCGGTTACCGCGGCGGAAGCGGCGCTGCTCGACGTGTCGTGGGTGGTCCAGCTTTGGACGTTCGTGATCGTCTCTGCCGTCCTGCTGATCGGCACCCGGCCGATCGCCAAAAACCTGCTCCATGTCAAAAAGGAGAGCACCAACGCCGACCGGTTCATCGGGCAGGTGGGGGTCGTCACCGATCCGATCGACAACGACCTCTCCGCGGGACGCGCGCGGGTCGGCGGGCTCGATTGGTCGGCGCGCTCCAGCGACGGGGCCGACATCCCCGCCGGAGAAAAGATCAGGGTGCTCGCCATCGACGGCGTCAAGCTGATCGTCGAGCCTTACAGCAAACAAACCGAATCATAAGGAGGACACGCAACATGTTGGGAATCATTCTGGGCATCCTGGTATTGATCGTCCTGATCGTCGTGATCACAAACATCAAGATTGTCCCGCAGGCGTCGGTCTACGTCGTCGAGCGCCTGGGCGCCTACTACGCGACCTGGGAGACCGGCCTGCACTTCAAGATGCCGTTCTTCGACCGGATCGCCAAGCGCGTCTCCCTCAAGGAGCAGGTCGCGGACTTCGCGCCCCAGCCGGTCATCACCCGCGACAACGTCACCATGCAGATCGACACGGTCGTCTTTTACCAGGTGACCGACGCCAAGCTCTACACCTACGGCGTCGAGCGCCCGCTCTCCGCCATCGAGAACCTGACCGCTACCACCCTGCGTAACATCATCGGCGAGATGGAGCTCGACAGCACCCTCTCCTCGCGCGACGTCATCAACACCAAGATCACCGCGATCCTCGACGAGGCGACGGACAAATGGGGCATCAAGGTCAATCGCGTCGAGCTCAAGAACATCCTGCCGCCGCGCGAGATCCAGGACGCGATGGAGAAGCAGATGAAGGCGGAGCGCGAGCGCCGCGAATCGATTCTGCGCGCCGAGGGCGAAAAGCGCAGCCAGATCCTCGTGGCCGAGGGTGAAAAGGAGTCCGCCATCCTGCGCGCCGAGGCGGAAAAACAGTCCGCCATCCTGCGCGCCGAAGGCGTCAAGGAGCAGAAGATCCGCGAGGCGCAGGGCGAGGCGGAGGCCATCGCGCTGGTGCAGAAGGCGAACGCCGACGCGCTGCGCGTCCTGACCGAGGCCAACGCGAGCGACAAGGTCGTCCAGCTCAAGAGTCTCGAGGCGTTCGCCAAGGCCGCCGACGGCAAGGCCACCAAGATCATCATCCCCAGCGAAATCCAGTCGCTGGCCGGCATGGCCTCCTCCCTCAAGGAGCTCGTCTCCGACAGGTGAGAAATTCCCGTGAAGGCAACAAAAGGGACGGGCGCGAGCCCGTCCCTTTGCGGCTGATGTATAAAAATCACTCGGCGCGGAAAAGCTCCTGCGTGTAGGTGGGGACCACCCGGCCGCCCGCCGGGACTGTGACGAAATCGTCCCCCTCCCAGCCGCCCGCGAGCAGCCGCGCGAGCAGCGCGGGGTCGATCTCCTCCGCGAAGTAATCCCAGCCGTTTTTCCGGGCCGCGGCGCGCGCCTCGATGCTCTCGTCGGGAAGCCCGAGGGTGGTGTCCGCGAGATAGCAGAGAGCGGAGCAGTCGGCGCGCGGGGTGAAGAAGAGCTCCTCCGCGCAGAGCGGGGCCCGCCAGCAGAGCTCGCCGCCGTGCAGGCCGAAGAGGCCGCGGTAGCGGGGCGCGCCGCCGAGCAGCAGGGAAACGCAGTTATGTACGCGCGGCAGAACGAGCGGGACGGTTCCCGCCGCGAGGCCCTCCCCGTCCAGCAGCTCCGCGCCGTCCGCGAGCAGCAGCGCGTCAAAGCCCTCCGCGCGTGCGATCCGCTCACGCAGGAATGCGGGCCGGTCGGCGCGGGCCGCGGGCAGATAGACCGGCTCCAGCCGATGGGGAGAGGCGGAGAGCATGCGTTCGATGACGGGGCGCAGGGGGATGCTGGCGATCAGGTTGAGCTTCATCGGTTGTTCACATCCAATTCATGATTTCTAGTTTGAGTTTAGCCCATAAACGCCCCGGGTTCAATGCAAAGAATCTGGAAAAAAGATTGCCGCCCCCGCAGGGGCGCGGAAAGCCCCGGACAAAGGGGGAAGGGAGCAGGCGGATGATCGAAAACAATGTGGAAAAAAAGCAGCGCGCGGTGCTCGTCGCGGTGGACACGGGGGAGTATGACGCGCGGGTGTCCCTCGACGAGCTTGAGGAGCTTGCCGTAACCGCCGGCGCGGAGACCGCCGCCAAGGTGCTCCAGAAGCGGAGTGGCTTCGACCCGGCCACGGTGATCGGTAGCGGGCGGCTTTCGGAGATCGCGGAATTCTGCAGGGGGGACGGCGCGGACCTCGTCGTCTTCGACTGCGAGCTCTCCCCGGCGCAGATGCGCAACATCGAGGACGCGTGCGGCGTGCCGGTCATCGACCGCACCACCCTCATCCTCGACATCTTCGCCCAGCGGGCCGTCACCGCCGAGGGAAAATTGCAGGTCGAGCTGGCGCAGCTGCGCTACCGGCTGCCCCGGCTCACGGGGCTGGGGGGCGCGCTCTCCCGGCTGGGCGGCGGCATCGGCACGCGCGGCCCGGGCGAAAGCCAGCTCGAAACCGACCGCCGGCACATCCGGCGGCGGATCGCCGCGCTGCAGGACCAGCTCGCCGAGCTGGAAAAGCGGCGGGGACTCCTGCGCGCCCGCCGCAAAAAGGAGGGGATCACGACCGTTGCGATCGTCGGCTACACCAACGTCGGCAAATCGACCCTCCTGAACGCCCTGACCAACGCGGGAGTGCTCGTCGAGGACAAGCTCTTCGCAACCCTCGACCCGACCTCGCGCGCGCTCTCCCTGCCGGACGGACGGGAGGTCCTGCTGATTGACACGGTCGGGCTGGTGCGGCGGCTGCCCCACCAGCTTGTCGAGGCGTTCAAATCCACCCTCGAGGAGGCGGCGAACGCCGACCTGCTCTGGTGCGTGTGCGACGCCTCCTCCGACGAGACGGACGAGCAGGTGGCCGTCACCCGCCGTCTGATGGAGGAGCTCGGCGTGGGCGACAAGCCGATGCTCGTGCTGCTCAACAAATGCGACCTCATCTCCGAGGCGCCGCTCCTCTTTGGGGAGCGCACCGTCCTGCTCTCGGCGAAAACCGGCTTTGGCTTCGACGACCTGCTCCAGAAGACCGCCGCCGCCCTTGCGCCCACCCATCGGCGGCTGCGCCTGCTCATCCCCTACGACCGCTCGGGACTGGTCAATGAGATCATGGCGGGCGGCAAGGTCTTTTCGCAGGAGTACACGCCCGAAGGAACCAGTCTCGACGCGCTCGTCGACGTGAGGATTCTGCACAAGGTGGCGGAGTTTGCCCTGCACGGGGAGTGATTATTTGCCGCCCGGGGAGCGGCGGAGTTCCTCCTGGGGTTTTCCGCCCGAGGGGCGGAGGGTTTTTTCGCGTCTCGTGGAGGCGCTCTGAATGAGCCGCCTTTGGCGGCGGAGTTGCCGGGTCCCGCCCCGGGGTGGGCTTAGATTATCCGCTCAGTGAGCGGCAGAGTTGCCGGGTCCCGCCCCGGCGGGCGGCCCCATTTCTTGTACGGACAAGAAATGGGGGAAAGAAGCCGCAGGGGGCTATGCCCCCTTGACCCCCGCGCCGCCTCCGGTTGGCCTTCGGCCAAAGTCGGCGGCGCCCGGTTCACGGATGAGCGGACGGGTGTACAGCACCCCGCCCGCCGCCGCGCCACGGGCGCAATGCCTCTGCCCGAGAGTCTCCGGAACCGTACCGGGAGTGCTTCCGGGGAGGCACGGCCGCCTTTGCGTGGCGCGCAGCGCCCACGGGGAGGCGGAAAACTGCGCGGCTTCGCCGCGCACGCGCGCAAGGCGCGCGAACGCCCGGAACGGGCGTTGTTTTCCGCCGGGCGGTTTCGCCGAGCCTTCCGGGAGCCGTTGTTGGGAGAACGGAATCTGCCATATCAAAAGCGGCCGTCCAGTCGGACGGCCGCTTTTTTATGAGGGTTGACGGGAAGACGGCGAGTGCACCGCCGCTTTGCCGCACGGGCGGAGCTGGCGGCGGCGCACCACGCCCGGCCTGCATCAAAAGTTTCGGGGGTCCAGGGGGAACTCTTCAAAGTTCCCCCTGGTAGGCTCCGAGGATTTCGGAGACGTACATGATATGGTAATCCTTTTCGGGATACCAGCGGGTATCGGGCTCGTGATCGAGGAAACAGGCGGGGTCCATCGGCTGGCGGTAGAGCTTGCGGCAGGTGAGCGCGAGCTCCGACTGCGCGAGCACCGGCGCGCCGTCGAGTGCGACGGCCTCGAAGCCGCAGACGGCGAGCTTCTCCTCCGCACGGCCCGAGTGGGACCCGCAGTAGTTCATCTGCTGGCGGTACTGCTCGGGCAAAAAGCAGACGGAAAACCGTTCGCTCCGGTCGAGCAGCTCGCGGGTGAACCGCTGGGGCCTCAAAAAGACCCAGGTGACCGGGCGGTTCCACATAATGCCCACGCCGCCCCAGCTCGCGACCATGGTGTTGACCTTTTCGCCCGACTGGGTGGTAATCATCGCCCATTTGTGGTGGATCGCTTCAAACGGGTTGACGGCCAGCTCGTAGGGGGATATTTTCTGCATATTCTATCATTCCTTCCGTATGTATTCTTCCATGTAATCCCTATTATAGCACGCCCTTTCCGCGAAAAGAACCTCTTTTTGTGCAACTTTACCCAATTAAATTTTTATGATGCTGAATATTTATACGTAAAAATGCTTGCATTTGCATAAATATAATGTATAATAGGGGTATCGAATGAATGATTAACCAACGGAGGAATGAAATATGGAACAGAAATTCAATAAAGTCGTTTTGGCGTATTCCGGCGGTCTGGACACCTCGGTCATCATCCCCTGGCTCAAGGAGCATTACGGCTGTGAGGTGATTGCGGTCGCGGCCAACGTCGGGCAGGGCATGGGCGAGCTCGAGGGGCTTGAGGAGAAGGCGATCAAGACGGGCGCCTCCAAATGCTACATCGAGGACCTCACCGAGGAATTCGTCAACGATTTTATCGTCCCGACCGTCAAGGCGGGCGCGGTCTACGAGGGCAAATACCTGCTGGGCACCTCCTTTGCGCGGCCGGTCATCGCGAAACGGCTGGTTGAGATCGCCAAGAAGGAGGGCGCCGACGCAATCGTCCACGGCTGCACCGGCAAGGGCAACGACCAGGTGCGGTTCGAGCTGACGATCAAGGCGTTCGCCCCCAACATGCCGATCATCGCCCCGTGGCGGTTCTGGGAGCTCAACTCGCGGGAAAAGGAGATCGCCTACGCGGAGGAGCACAATGTCCCGCTCAAGATCAACCGGGAGACCAACTACTCCAAGGACAAGAACCTCTGGCACCTGTCGCACGAGGGTCTCGACCTCGAGGACCCCGCGAACGAGCCGGACTACGATAAGATCCTCGAGATGGGCGTTTCGCCCGAGAAGGCCCCCGACAAGCCCACCTATGTGACGCTGAGCTTTGAAAAGGGCGTGCCCGTCGCGGTCGACGGCCAGAAGATGAAGCCGGTCGACATCATCTATAAGCTCAATGAGCTGGGCGGCAAAAACGGCATCGGCATCATCGACATGGTCGAAAACCGGCTGGTCGGCATGAAGAGCCGGGGCGTCTACGAGACCCCGGGCGGCACCATCCTCTATGCGGCCCACCAGTCGCTCGAGGAGATCACCCTCGACAAGGAGACCCAGCACTACAAGATGCAGATGGGCATCAAGTACAGCGAGCTCGTCTACAACGGCCAGTGGTACACCCCGCTGATGGAGGCGCTCAACGCCTTTGTCGACAAGACGCAGGAGACAGTGACCGGCGACGTGAAGCTCAAGCTCTACAAGGGCAACATCATGAACGCCGGCATGACCTCCCCGCACTCCCTCTATTCGGAGGAGATCGCCACCTTCGGCGAGGACCACGTCTACGACCAGGCGGATTCCGCAGGCTTCATCAACCTCTTCGGCCTGCCGATCAAGGTCAAGGCGCTGCTCGACGAAAAGAAGATCAAATAAAGAAACTGCACAGAGTTTTTAGCCGTAACGCGGGGACGTCTGCCTTCCGCGTTACAGGCATTTCACAACGCGTAAAGGAGAAGCCGGTATATGAAGATGTGGGCGGGACGGTTTTCCAAAGAGGTCGACGACCGGGTAAACGACTTCAATTCCTCCATCCGGTTCGACTGCCGGATGTATGAGCAGGATATCAAGGGCTCGCTGGCGCACGCCGCGATGCTCGCGGCGCAGGGGATCATCCCGCAGGAGGACGCGGACGCGATCGCGCAGGGGCTCGAGGGCATCCTCGCGGATCTAAAAAGCGGCGCGCTCGTCTTCGACCCCGGCGCGGAGGACATCCACATGTTTGTCGAGGCGGAGCTCACGAAGCGGATCGGCGGCGCGGGCAAGCGCCTGCACACCGCGCGCAGCCGCAACGACCAGGTCGCGCTCGACCTGCGGCTGACGTTGCGGGAGGAGGCAAAGGAGATCAAAGCCCTGCTGCTCGCGCTCATTTTGGAGCTGCGCGATCGGGCGGCGGAGCACCTCGACACGGTCATGCCCGGCTACACCCATTTGCAGCGGGCGCAGCCGGTGACCCTCGCCCACCACCTGGCGGCCTACGCCAACATGTTCCTGCGCGACGTGGGGCGGGTGTCCGACGCGGCGGCGCGGATGGAATATTGCCCGCTCGGTTCGGGCGCGCTCGCCGGGACGACCTACCCGATCGACCGGCAGCGGACGGCGGCGGCGCTCGGCTTTACGGCCCCGACGGCCAACTCGCTCGACGGGGTGTCCGACCGGGACTTCTGCATCGAGCTGGCGAACGCAATCGCGGTCATCATGATGCACCTGTCGCGCTTTTCGGAGGAGATCGTGGCGTGGTGCTCGTGGGAATTCAAGTTCATCGAGCTTGACGACGCCTTCGCGACCGGGTCGTCGATCATGCCGCAGAAGAAAAACCCCGACGTGGCCGAGCTGGTGCGCGGCAAGACGGGACGGGTCTACGGCGATCTGATGACGCTGCTCACGATGATGAAGGGGCTTCCGCTCGCCTATAACAAGGATATGCAGGAGGACAAGGAGGCCGTCTTCGACGCGGTGGACACGGTGAAGCTCTGTCTCAAGACCTTCACGCCGATGCTCCACACGATGACGGTGTTAAAGGAAAACATGCGCGCGGCGGCGGCGAAGGGGTTCATCAACGCGACCGACTGCGCCGACTACCTGACCAAGAAGGGGGTCCCCTTCCGCGACGCGTACAAGATCACCGGCGGGCTGGTGGCGGAGTGCATCCGCCGGGGGCTGACGCTGGAGACCCTGCCGCTGGAGGACTACCGGGCGGCGAGCGGGGTCTTCGCGGAGGACGTGTACGGCGCGATCAACCTGGAAACCTGCGTGAAGGGCCGGCTCAGCGAGGGCGGGCCGTCGCCCGACGCGGTGAAAAAACAGCTTGCGCTGATCGCAAAGTTTTTGGAAGAGAACCAAAACTAAAGTTTTGGTCAAGCTTTTTCAAAAGCTTGCGGGTTGTCAGGGCGGGGCCCTGACACGCGGCGCGCACGCCGCAAGACGCTTTGCCCCCGGACCCCACGGCCTTTGAAAAGGCCGGCGAAATGTTTGATGATTTGAGGTGTTCCCATGGAGAAGATCAAAGCGGGCGTCATCGGCGCCACCGGCTACGCGGGACTTGAGATCGTGCGGCTGCTCCTCTCCCACCCTTTTGTCGAGGTCGCGGCCGTCTCCTCCGTCTCCTTTGAGGGGCGGGCGATCAGCGAAATCTATCCGCAGCTCACCGGCATCTTCGGCGAGACCCTCGCCAATGACGCCGCCGTCGTCGACCGCTGCGACGTCGTCTTTGGCTCGCTGCCCGCCGGGCTCTCCGAGCCCATCGCGCGCCGGTGCTTCGACGCGGGCAAGCTCTACATCGATATGGGCGCGGATTTCCGCCTCAAAAACGAGGCGGATTACAAGCAGTGGTACGGCAAGGACTACGCCGATCCCGCGCTGCATGAGGCCGCCGTCTACTGCATCCCCGAGCTGCACCGGGCGAGGCTCGCGGGCGCGAAGCTCATCGGCAACCCCGGATGCTATCCCACCTCCATCGCCCTCGGCCTCGCTCCCGCCGTGAAGGCCGGCGCCATCGACCCCGCCACCCTCGTCATCGACTCCAAGTCGGGCGCGACCGGCGCGGGCCGCGGCCTCGCCCTCAACACCCACTACACCGAGTGCAACGAGGCGTTCGCGCCCTACAAGGTCGCCTCCCACCGCCACACCCCCGAGATCGAGCAGACCCTTTCCGAGCTCGCCGGGCGGGAGGTGAGGGTCACCTTCGTGCCGCATTTGCTGGCCGTCAACCGGGGCATCGTCTCGACGATGTACGCGAATTTCATGCCCGGCTTCGACCTCGCGGCCGTGCGGGTGCTCTATGAGGGATTCTACCGAGGCGAGGAATTTGTCAAGGTGCTGCCCGACGGGGCGGTTGCAAACCTCAAGAACGTCAAATACTCCAACTACTGTCACATCTCCCTGCACGCAGACGCCCATACCGGCCGCCTGATCGTCGTCTCGACGATCGACAACATGGTCAAGGGCGCGGCGGGGCAGGCGATCCAAAATATGAACATCGCGCTCGGGCTCGAGGAGGATGCGGGGCTCCGCATTATCCCGCCCGCGTTTTGAGCATGAAGGAGTGAACCAGCATGTCCTATACATTCGTCGAGGGCGGCGTCTGCGCCGCCAAAGGCTTTTCGGCGGGCGCCGTCCACGCCGGCATCCGCAAAAACCGCACCAAAAACGACCTCGCGCTCATCGTGAGCAAGAAATCCTGCGCCGCCGCCGCAATCTATACGCAGAATAAGGTCAAGGGCGCGCCCATCCTCGTGACGCAGGCGCATTTGAAGGACGGCCGCGCGAGGGCGTTTCTCTGCAACTCCGGCAACGCCAACACCTGCAACGCCGACGGCGTCGACATCGCGAACGCCATGTGCGGCAGCGCGGCCGCCGCACTGAAAATCTCCCCCGCCGACGTGATCGTCGCGTCGACCGGGGTCATCGGCCAGCCGCTGCCGCTTTCCCCGATCACCGCCGCCATGCCCGCGCTGGCCGCTTCCCTTTCGGAGACGGGGAGCGCGGACGCCGCCGAGGCGATCATGACCACCGACACCAGGCGCAAGGAGGTCGCGGTGCGGTTCCCGCTCGGCGGCAAAACCTGCACGATCGGCGGCATCGCCAAGGGCTCGGGGATGATCCATCCCAATATGGCCACCATGCTCTGCTTTGTCACGACCGACGCGGCCATCGCCCCGGCCCTGCTCCAAAAGGCGCTCAAATGCGTCGCCGACGAGACCTTCAACATGGTTTCGGTTGACGGGGACACCTCCACCAACGACATGCTCTCCATCCTCGCAAACGGCGAGGCGGGCAACGCGGAGATCGTCTCGATGGACGCCGACTATTACCACTTCGCGCAGGGGCTCATGATGGTCTGCCGCCAGATTGCAAAGGAGCTGGCCGCCGACGGCGAGGGCGCGTCCAAGCTGCTCGAGTGCACCGTCACCGGAGCGCCCGACAAGGAGACCGCCAAAAAGGTCGCCAAATCGGTCGTCTGCTCGAGCCTCTTCAAGGCCGCGATGTTCGGCGAGGACGCCAACTGGGGCCGTATCCTCTGCGCGATCGGTTACACCGACGCGGAGTTCGAGATCGACCGGGTGGCGGTGACGCTCGCCTCCGACGCGGGGAGCATCCACGTCTGCGAAAACGGCGCGGGCGTTCCCTTCAGCGAGGAGGAAGCCAAGAAGGTCCTCGGAGAAAAGGAGATCCGCATCGAGGTCGACATGGGGCAGGGCGGGGAATCCGCCACCGCATGGGGCTGCGATTTGACCTATGACTATGTGAAGATCAACGGCGATTACCGCACCTGACCGGCGGCTAACGGCGCGGGGCGGTGCCCCTTCGGCCGCGCGCTTCGGTTGCGTACACATGTACGCGGCCCTCGCGCGCTTCCTTGCCGCCTTGCCCCGCATCCGTTTGCCGCGGTCAGGCGGCGCGGTGGGGGATTCTTCGGCGCGGGGCGGTGCCCCTTCGGCCGCGCGCTTCGGTTGCGTACACACGTACGCGGCCCTCGCGCGCTTCCTTGCCGCCTTGCCCCACATCCGTTTTCCGCGGTCAGGCGGCGCGGCGGGAGATCCTTCGGCACGGCAACCAATTGGGAGGAGAGGGATAGCATGCAGATTACGAATTCCGATAAGGCGCAGGTGCTCGCGGAGGCGCTGCCCTATATCCAGGACTACGCGGGCAAGGTGGTCGTCGTCAAGTACGGCGGCAACGCGATGGTAGACGGCGCGCTCAAGGCCGCCGTCATGAGCGACATCGTGCTGCTCTCGCTCGTCGGCATCAAGATCGTATTGGTGCACGGCGGCGGGCCCGAGATCACCGAAACGCTCAAGGCCATCGGCAAGGAGAGCCGGTTCATCGGCGGCCTGCGCTACACCGACGAGGAGACCCTCAAGGTGGCGCAGATGGTGCTCGCGGGCAAGACCAACAAGGACCTCGTCAACCTGCTCGAGCAGCAGGGGGGCCGGGCGATCGGTCTCTGCGGCATCGACGGCCGGATGATCTCGGCCAAAAAGATCGAGGGGGAGGCCGACCTCGGCTATGTCGGGGAGGTCACGGGCGTCGACGCGACCGTGCTGCGCGACGCGCTCGACCGGGGCTACATCCCCGTGATCGCCACCCTCGGCTGCGGGGAGGACGGCACCGTCTACAACATCAACGCCGATTCGGCGGCCTGCCGCATCGCGGCCGAGCTGCACGCCGAAAACCTCATCTCCATGACCGACGTGCGCGGACTGCTCCGCAACAGGGACGACGAAAACACGCTGATCCCCGAGGTCAAGGTCAGCGAGGTGCCCCTGCTCGTGCGGCAGGGGGTCATCGCGGGCGGCATGATCCCCAAGGTGGAGTGCTGCGTCGAGGCGGTGCGCCGCGGCGTCAAGCGCGCCTTCATTATCGACGGGCGCATCCCCCACTCGATCCTCATCGAGCTCATGACCAACGAAGGCATCGGCACGATGTTCTTAGGATAGCGGCTGGGGGAACCAGGGGGACTTTGAAAAGTCCCCCTGGACCCCGAAACTTTTGGTTCAGGCGGGACGCGCCGCGACGCCGCGCGCGCGTCCCGTGAGGATAAAGTTTTCGCCCGCTTTTTCACACACAGCCCGTGAGACTAAAATTTTCGCCCGCCTTTTATAAAAGGCGGCGGGTTGTCAGGGCGGAGCCCTGACGCGCGGCGCGCACGCCGCAAGACGCCTTGTCCTTCAGGCGCATTTTGGAAAAGGGTGTGGGGAAACCTTTTACAAGACAAAAGGTTTCCCCACGAACGGAAAGGGTGATCGGCATGACCCTCATGGAGGAAGATAAACAGTATATCGCGAACACCTACGGGCGGTTCCCGTTCGAAGCGGCCAGCGGCAAAAACGCGACCTGCATGGGCGGGGACGGAAAAACATACATCGACTTTTCCAGCGGCATCGGGGTGAACTCCCTCGGCTTCTGCGACGAGGGGTGGGCCGCGGCGGTCGCGAAGCAGGCGGCCACCCTCCAGCACATCTCCAATCTCTACTATACCGCGCCGATGGTAAAGGTGGCCAAAACCCTCTGCGAGCGGACGTTTGCCGACAAGGTGTTTTTCTGCAATTCGGGCGCGGAGGCCAACGAGGGCATGATCAAGACCGCCCGAAAATACAGCTTCGATAAATACGGCAGGGGCCGCCACAAAATCGTGGCGCTCGAAAATTCCTTCCACGGGCGTACGGTGACGACCCTCTCCGCCACGGGGCAGGAGGTCTTCCACCGGTATTTCGACCCGTTCACCGACGGCTTTTCGTTTGTGAGGGCGGGGGATATCGCCGCGCTCGAGCGCGCCGCCGACGGGGAAACCTGCGGCATCCTGCTCGAGCTCATCCAGGGGGAGGGCGGCGTGGTGCCGCTCGACCGGGAATTCGTCGACGCGGCGGCGCGCATCTGTAAGGAGCGCGACATCCTGCTGATGGCCGACGAGGTGCAGACGGGAATCGGCCGCACCGGAAAGCTGCTCTGCTGCGAGCACTACGGGATCACGCCCGACCTCGTCTCGCTCGCCAAGGGGCTCGGCGGCGGACTGCCGCTCGGCGCGGTGCTCTTCGGCGAAAAATGCGCCCACACGCTCGGCCCGGGCGACCACGCCACCACCTTCGGCGGCAACCCGGTGGCCTGCGCGGGCGCTTTGGAGGTGCTCGGACGCATTGACGAAAAACTTCTCGCGGAGGTCGCGGAAAAGGGCGCGTACATCACAAGGGCGGTCGAAGGGATGCCGCACGTCGTGAGCGTCGAGGGAAAGGGGCTCATGCTCGGCGTGACGCTCGAGGGGGTCAACAGCCGCGAGGCGGCGGCCGCCTGCCTCGAAAACGGGCTCATCATCCTGACCGCCAAGGCGAAGCTGCGGATGCTTCCGCCGCTCACCGTCACCTATCCGGAAATCGATGAAGGCTTAAAAAGACTGAAAGAGGTGCTCGAACATGAATCATCTGCTGAAACTGCTTGACCTTTCCAACGAGGAGATCATCGAACTGCTGAACCTCGGCGACCAGCTCAAATACGAGCTCAAACACGGCATCCGCCACCAGCACCTGAAGGGGAAAACGATGGGGATGATCTTCCAGAAATCCTCCACCCGGACCCGCGTCTCCTTTGAAGTCGGCATGGCGCAGCTCGGCGGTTCGGCGCTCTTCCTGTCGGCGCGCGATTTGCAGATCGGCCGCGGCGAGCCGGTGCAGGACACCGCCCGGGTGCTCTCGCGGTACCTCGACGGCATCATGATCCGCACCTTCGCCCAGCAGGAGGTCGAGGACCTCGCCAAATACGGCTCGATCCCCATCATCAACGGCCTGACCGACTTCTGCCACCCCTGCCAGGTGCTTGCCGACCTCATGACCATCCGCGAATACAAGGGCGGGCTTGAGGGGCTCAAAATGTGCTACATCGGCGACGGCAACAACATGGCCAACTCCCTCATCGTCGGCGGCCTCAAGACGGGGATGTCCGTCGCGGCCGCGACCCCCGCCGACTACCGGCCCGACCCGGCGGTGCTCGACTTCGCCAAGCCCTACGGGGACAAATTCCTGCTCACCTCCGACATCCGCGCCGCCGCCGAAAAGGCCGACGTCGTCTTTACCGACGTGTGGGCGTCGATGGGCATGGAGGAGGAGGCAGAGAAGCGCCGCGCCGCCTTCAAGGGCTACCAGGTGAACGAGGAGCTTCTCGGGCTCTGCGCGCCCGACGCGATGGTACAGCACTGCCTGCCCGCCCACCGCGGCGAGGAGATCACCGACGAGACGTTTGAAAAGCACGCCAACGAAATTTTCGACGAGGCGGAAAACCGCCTGCACGCCCAGAAGGCCGTCATGGTCAAGCTGATGGCGGGCAAATAGGATGAAAAAACAGGAGGCCCCATGAGGGGCCTCCTGTTTTTTTGGAGCGCGCAGCAAACGGGCGCGTGATTGACACTGCTTCCACGATGGGCTAAAATAGACACAAACCCGGGCGGCAACGCCGAAAGGACGGACCGATGAACGTGAAAAAGCTGCTGGCACTTCTGCTGGCGATCATGCTGACAGCCTCCCTCGCCGCCTGCGGGCAGAAGGAGCGGGGCGGGGAAAGCTCCTCCCCCGCGCCCGAGAAGGAGCCCGATCCCAACTGGCCGGTCGCGATCGGCGACATCCGCATCCCCGAAAAGCCGCGCGCGGCCGTCTCCCTCTCGCCCGCGCTGACCGAGGTGATCTTCGAGCTCGGCGCGGAAAACCAGCTCGCCGGGGTCAGCGACTTTTGCGACTACCCCGCCGGCGCGGACGGGCTGCCCCGCTGCGGCACCGCCGCGCTGCCCGATTTCGAGGCGCTTTCGGACATCCGGCCCGACGTGGTCTTTTCCTCCGCCGCCCTCTCCGAGGCGGACACGGTGAAGCTCCAGCAGATGGGCGCCGAGGTGGTCGTGCTGCCCCGCGCGCATTCGATGGACGAGCTGCGCGCGATCTACCTGAATACGGCGATCGTGCTGGGCGGGCTGGAGGACGGCGACCAGAACGGCTACGACACCTTCCGGGCGCTTGAAAACCGTTGGGACGCGCTGACCGCCGCCGCCTCACGGGTGACCGAACGGCTGGGCGGCGTCTACCTGCGCGCAGCGCCGCTCATGATGGCGACAGGGGACGCCTTCGAGGGGGAGCTGCTCGCCGCGATCGGCGTCGAGAACGACGCGGCGGAATTCACCGGCTGGGAATACCCCGCCGACCAGGCGGTCAACCTCTATCCCGATATCATCTTCTACGACGAGGGGATCGATCCCGAATACTTTAAGGGCACCCAGGTCTACAACACGACCGACGCCTATAAGCAGGGGCGCATCTACCCGGTGAACGGCACGGCCCTCGAGCGGCAGAGCGGCAGGATGTTTGCCGAGCTGGAAAAAATGTTCGCCGAGGCGTACCCCGAGCTGGCCTCCCTGCTTGACGCGCCGCCCGAGGAGGAACCGGCGGCGGAATCCTCCTCGGGGGAGGAGAGCGGCGGGGATGACGGGATGCTCGACATCAGCGATATGACGCAGGTCGGATAGAGTGAAAAACGGGACCGGGGCGGAGCCCCGGTCCCGTTTTTCTTTGCGGGCGGCCGTGTCAGAAGTTGAACTCGTCCTCCCAGGGGAAATCGCCGCCGGATTCCACATCCCCCGGCCAGTGGGCGCACCACGCCGGCAGCGGCGGGTCCTCCACCCGGTCGAGGCTGGGGGTGTAGGGCTTGAGGTCGAGGAGGGGGCTGCCGTCCTCCGCGTCGATGTAGCTTAGTCCGATCACGCCCGCCTTGGGGTCGAGACGGGTCACGGCCGCGCAGGAGAGGGCGAGGGGGTTGGGGCGCATGGGCGAGCGGGTGGCAAAGACCCCCAGGCGCTCCGGCCCTTTGACATAGGGGGACCGTTCGACCAGGTTTTCGCGGGAGCGGGCGTCGTCGCAGCCGGAAAACCACCAGAGGATATTGAGATAGCCGAAGCCCTCCAGCCCGGCCATCGCCGGGCGGTAGGCCGGGTCGAGCTCCAGGCGGAAGCCGCCGCCGTCCGAACGGATGCGGCCAATTGGTTTTACTGAGTAGCTGATGTCCATAAAAAACCTCCTGTTTGATTTTTTACGGTACCGTTGCTACCAGTATAACAGCAAGCCTTGATACTACAAGCCCCAATTTTGAAAACCCGCAAATCCGTCCCCACGCATTGACGGAGGAGGGCGCGAGCGCGTATAATAGCCAAAAGGGACAACTCCGACAGGAAGGGTGGATGCAGATGATCAGCGGCGCGCAGGCGATGGTGAAATGTCTTGAGGCGGAGGGGATTTCCGTGGTATTCGGGTATCCCGGCGCGGCGATCTGCCCGTTTTACGACTGCCTCGGGCAGTCGTCCATCCGGCACATCCTCACCCGCAATGAACAGAACGCCGGCCACGCCGCGAGCGGCTACGCCCGCGTCACCGGGAAGCCCGCCGTCTGCGTCGCCACCTCCGGCCCCGGCGCGACCAACCTCTTCACCGCGATCGCCACGGCCTATGCCGACAGCATCCCGCTCGTCGCGATCACCGGGCAGGTGGAGACGGGGCTTCTGGGCCGCGACGTCTTCCAGGAGGTCGACACCACGGGCGCGGCGGAGCCGTTCACCAAATACAGCTACCTCGTGGGGGACGCTTCCGACATCCCGCGCGTCTTCAAGGAGGCGTTTTACATCGCGTCGACCGGGCGGCGCGGGCCGGTGCTGATCGACATGCCCGTCGACGTCCAGCGGCAGTTGATCAATTTCCGCTACCCGCAGGAGGCCTCGATCCGGGGCTATAAGCCCCGCTTCCGGGGTCATGCCGTGCAGGTGAAGCGGGTCGCGGAGGCGATCCGCGCCGCCAAGCGCCCGCTGCTCTGCGTGGGCGGCGGCGCGATCGCGGCGGGCGCCCAAAAGCAGGTGCGCGCCCTCTGCGAGGCGGTCTCGCTGCCCGCGGTGAGCACCCTCATGGGCATCGGCGCGCTGCCCGCCGGGCATCCGCTCTATTTCGGGATGCTCGGACAGAGCGGCGGCTGCGCCGCAAACGAGGCGGTCGCCGAAAGCGACCTGCTCATCATCCTCGGCGCGCGCGCCGACAACCGCGCGATGGCCAAGCCCGACCAGATCGAGGCGGCGACCGCCGTCGTGCACATCGACATCGACGCGGCGGAGATCGGCAAAAACCTCGGCACCACCATCCCCCTCGTGGGGGACGCGGCCGCCGTGCTCGAACAGCTTCTCGAGCAGTCCCCGTGCGGCGAGTGGGGCAAGTGGCTCGAATGGCTGCGCGCCCGCCGCGCGCGGGAGGCGGCGCCCGCAGCGGCGCCGCCCAGGGCGGGCTGCGTCGATCCGGAGGCGTTCGTGCGTCTGCTCTCCGCCAAAATGGAGCCCGACGCGATCTATGTCTCCGACGTGGGGCAGAACCAGATCTGGTCGGCGAAAAACTGCGCGGTCAGGGACGGGCTCTTCCTCACGACGGGCGGCATGGGCACGATGGGCTACGCGCTGCCCGCCGCCCTCGGCGCGAAGCTGGCCTGCCCCGGGCGGCAGGTCGTCGCCGTCTGCGGCGACGGGGCGTTCCAGATGGCCATGATGGAGCTTGCCACCGCCAACCAGCACGGGGTGCCGGTCAAGCTCGTCGTGATGCGCAACGATATGCTCGGCATGGTGCGCGAAATCCAGCAGAGGGAATACCGGGGCCGGGAAACCGCGGTCGCCCTTGCGGGCGGTCCGGAGATCGGCGGGATCGCCGGGGCGTACGGCGTCCCCTTCGACCGGATCGATTCCATGGAGGAGGCCGGGGCCGCTGTGGAACGGTTCCTTGCGGCGGACGGTTCGTATATCCTCGAATGTGTCGTAGACCCGCGGGAGGAAACCCGCTGACAGGAGGAAAAGCGTATGAAACAGATCATGTCGGTGCTGGTGGAAAATAAGGCGGGCGTGCTCTCCCGCACGGCGGGGCTTTTCGCGCGCCGGGGCTTCAACATCGAAAGCCTCGCGGTAGGCGAGACCGAGGACCCCACCGTCTCCCGCATGACGATCGTCGTCGAGGGGGACGAGCGCACCATCGAACAGGTCGAAAAGCAGCTTAATAAACAGATTGACGTCATCAAGGTCAAGCTCCTTGAGACCGACGCGGCCACCCGCCGCGAGCTCATTCTTATCAAGACGAACGCCACCCAGCAGAACCGCGGGGAAGTCATCGACATCGCCACGATCATGAACGCCAAGATCGTCGACCTCTCCCGCGCCACCCTCACGGTTGAGATGTGCGACCGCCCCGAGCGGGTCGACCTGCTGATCGATATGCTCACCCCCTACGGCATCGCCGAGATCGCCCGCACGGGGATGATCGCCCTTCAGAAGGGCGCCGACGCCATTCGGAAGTGATTTGCCGCTCAGGGGCTTGTCGGCTGCCTGCCGGCAGGGGCCTTCTTAGGTTTGCCGCTCGGAGAGCGGTGGAGCTTGCCGGGTCCTGCCCCGGCGTGGTTTTGGATTTGCCGCGCTGCGACGGCCCGCAGGCCTAGTGCCGGAGGCGTGTCCCGCCGACGGCCGCCCGGCGAGGCTATCACGGGAATTGCCGCCCGTGGGCGGCAAGAAATACGAGCGCGTTCCGCCGCGCGGCACGGGTTCCTTTTCGGACGGACGAAAAGGAACGAAAAGTCCGCCTAAGGGGGCTCCGCCGCCCCCTTAGGTATCCCCTGGAGTACCTTGCCATAACCTGCAGGTTACCGCCGCTCCCCACGGGTACACCAGCTGAAGGCTCAATTCAGGTTGCGGGCGCACCCAACGACCGAAGCCGGATAGCTCGCCATAATCCACAGCGGAAAACAACGCCCGTTCCGGGCGTTCGCGCGCTCCGCGCGCGTGCGCGGCGAAGCCGCGCAGTTTTCCGCCTCCGCGTGGGCGCTGCGCGCCACGCAAAAGCGGCCGTGCCTCCCCGAACGCACTTCCGGTACGGTACCGGAGACTCTCGGGCAGAGGCATTGCGCCTGCGGCGCGGCGGCTGGCGGGATGCTGTACACCTGTCCGCTCATCCGTGACAGGGTGCCGCCGACTTTGGCCGAAGGCCAACCGGAGGCGGCGTTGGGGTCGCAGGGATTTGGCCGCAGGCCATCCTTGCAGAGAATCCGGCCCGCAGGGCCGGGTCTGCGAAGCGGACTCAAGCCGGGGGCGCGGGGCGGAGCGCCCGCGAGCGGCCGTCGCGCGTAGCGCGCTCCGGGCGCAGCCCGGGCAGGCCGCCCAAGCCCCCTGCGGCTTCTTTCCCCCATTTCTTGTCCGTATAAGAAATGGGGCCGCCCGCCGGGGCGGGACCCGGCAAACTATACCGCTCACTGAGCGGTGAACCTAAGGTCCGCCGTCGGTCGACTACCGACAAACTCCGCCGATCACTGAGCGGATAATCTAAACCCGCCGTCGGCCGACCACCGACAAGCTCCGCCGCTCCCCGAGCGGCAAATGAAAATCCGCCGGTAACGATCACTCGTCATCGGCGGGTTTGCGCTCCGCGGAAGAAAGATCCGGAACCAGAGCACAATCGGGATTCCTCCGCGCTCGGATGGAATAGATCGGCTGGCCGAGATTGGAAAAATACCGCTCGTATTCGGTCATGATGTTGCCCTCCGCGTATTCACTGCGGTGCAGGTCGGTGGTGGAAAAATACCGCTCCATGCAGGCGTCGAATTCAAAGGTGGAAAAGTGGTAGAGCATATAGTTGTCCGTCTTGAACCACACCTCGCCCCCGTCGGCGAGCAGGGCGTTGTAGACGGCGAGACGGCCCCGGTAGGTGAGGCGGCGCTTAAACTGCCGGTGCTTGTGCCAGGGATCACAGAAGTTGATATAGATGCGCCCGACCTCGCCGGGCAGGAAGATTTCCGGCAAATGGTCGGCGTCGCCGAGAATGAAGCGCAGGTTGGGCAGCCGGGCCTCCATAGCGCGCTCGGTGGCGATGACGGCGACGTTTGCCTCCTTCTCCATCGCGACGAAGTTGATTTCGGGATGCAGGGAGGCAAGCGCGCAGATAAACGCGCCCTTGCCGCAGCCGAGTTCCAGGTACAGCGGCGCGCCGGGGTTGGGAAACTCCTCGCGGATGCGGCCCTTCTTTTCCTCCGGGCTTTGGATGACGACCGGCGCGCAGGCCGCGAGCCGGGGGGCGAGATTCGGTTTTTTTCTCGGTCTCATGGCATTTCCTCCCTGATGTCCGGATTGGCGGCGAGTACGTCGGAAGCCAGCCGCACCGCGTCCTCGTAGGTGCAGAGCTCGCCCGAACGCTTGCGGAAGGCGGCCGCGCCGCGCATCCCCTTCATATACCAGGCGGCGTGCTTGCGCGCCTCGCGCATCCCCTGGCGCTCCCCCTTGTTTTCGCAGATGAGCCTCAGATGGCGGAGCATGACCTCCATGCGCTCCGCGAGCGGCGGCGCGGGCAAAACGCTGCCGTCGTCAAAATAGCGGTCGACCTGCCGGAAAAGCCAGGGACTCCCGAGCGCTCCGCGGCCGATCATGACAAGGTCACATTTTGTATAATCATACATGTGCAATACGGATTGTATATCAACGCAGTCCCCATTTCCGATCACGGGGATCGAAACGGCGGCCTTTACCGCGGCGATGACGTCCAGATCGACGGGCGGGGAATAGAACTGCTGGCGGGTGCGGCCGTGCACGGTGAGCGCGGCCGCGCCGCTCTCCTCCATGATGCGCGCAAATTCCACCGCGTTGACATGCTCGTCGTCCCAGCCCTTGCGGAACTTGACGGTGACCGGCAGGGGAACCGCCTTGACGACCGCCTCGGCGATCCTGCCCGCGAGGGCGGGATTTTTCATGAGCGCGCTGCCGCCCCCGTTGCCCGCGATCTTGGGCGCGGGACAGCCCATGTTGATGTCGATCACGTCGGGACGGTAATCGAGCGCCTTTTTTGCCGCCTCCGCCAGGATGTCTGGCTCGTCCCCGAAGAGCTGCACCGCGACCGGCCGTTCGGCATCCTGTACGCCGAGCAGCTTGGCGGTCTTCTTATCGGAGTAGTGCATCCCCTTGGCGCTCGCCATCTCGCCGACCATATAGGCCGCGCCGAACTCCTTGCAGACCTGGCGGAAGGCGCTGTCCGCCACGCCCGCCATCGGAGCGAGCGCCGCCGTCCGTTTGATTTCGATGTCCCCGATCTTCATGGGAGCCTCCCCGTGCAAAACTTTTTCAAATTCCACATGATATCTTAACAGAAATTTGACTGTCAGGCAATGTTTTATGCTATAATATCCAGTATGTAAGCGGGAAGGGAAGAGACGCATATGGAGATTCGGACCGCCGTGGAGGCGGATATTCCGCGAATCGTGGAGATTTACAAGCAGCTCTTCGCGCTTTCGGCGCGGATGCAGCCGGAACGCTTTCGCGATACCCCGCAGGACGAGACGTTTTTGCGGGAGGTTGTCGCAGCCGGGGATCAGGAGCTTTTTGTGGCGGACGACGCGGGGGAGGTCTGCGGGTTCGCGCTGGCGCAGGACCTTGCGACGCCGCCCTACGACTGTGTCATCCCCTACCGCTACGCCTATCTGATGGACCTCTGCGTCGACGAGCGGCACCGAAACGGCGGCGTCGGCGCGCTGCTGATGGAGAGCGTCAAATCGTGGGCGCGCGGCCGCGGGCTCCGGTATGTCGAGCTCTGCGCGCTGGCCCAGAACGAGGGCGCCGTCCGCTTTTACCGCAGGAACGGGTTCGCCGAGGCGCGGCGGATTATGCAGTTCGACCTCTAGCGCGGCTGGGCGGAAAACCGGGCGGCGGAGCCGCCCGCGCGCGCTTCGCGCGCGGACGCGCCTGCGGCGCGTCGTTTTCCGCCGCCCTGTTTTGCGGGGCGCACTGTCCGGCGGCGGGGAGACTGTCCCGCCTCACGTCTCGCGCCCGCGGTGATGGGACGAGGCCGGCCTGATCAAAGTTTTCGGGGTCCGGGGGACTTTTTCAAAAGCCCCCCGGAGAAAGGATTGTTGCTTATGAAGCTGCTTGCGATCGACGGCAACAGCATTTTAAACCGCGCCTACTATGGCATCAAGGCGCTGACGACCAAGAACGGAGAGTTCACCAACGGCATCTACGGGTTCCTGAGCATCCTGCTCAAGGTGCTCGACGAGGTGCAGCCGGAGGCGGTGGCGTGCGCGTTCGATCTGCATGGACCGACCTTCCGGCATGAGATGTACGACGGCTACAAGGCCCAGCGCAAGGGGATGCCCGACGAGCTGGCCTCCCAGATGGAGCCGCTCAAGGAGCTGCTGGGCGCGCTCGGCTTCACGATCGTCACCTGCCAGGGCTACGAGGCGGACGATATCCTCGGCACGCTCGCGAAGGCGTGCTCCGACGGCGGGAACGACTGCGTCATCGCGACCGGCGACCGGGACAGCCTCCAGCTTGTGGGGGGGCATGTGTCGGTGCGGCTGGCGACGACCAAGATGGGCCAGCCCGCCTCCACCCTCTACGACCGCGCGGCGGTGATGGAGAAATACGGCGTCGAGCCGCCCCAGCTCATCGACGTGAAGGCGCTGATGGGAGACGCCTCGGACAACATCCCGGGCGTGGCGGGCATCGGCGAAAAGACGGCGCTGGCGCTCGTCTCCCAGTTCCACGACCTCGACGCGGTCTACGAGCACCTCGACGACCCGTCCATCAAGCCGGGCGTGCGCAAAAAGCTCGCGGAGGGCCGCGAGATGGCCTACACCAGCCGCAAGCTGGGGGAGATCTGCTGCGACGCGCCGATCGACGCGGAGCCGAGGCATTACCTCCGGGGGGCGGTCGATCAGAAAAAGGCGGCCGCTCTCTTCGCGCGGCTGGAGATGTTCAAAATGATGGAACGCTGGGGCGTCGACCCGCAGGCCGCCGCCGGGGAGGGCGGCGACGCGCCGCCTGCGGCGGCGCGCGAGCCGTCCAGGCCGCTTACCGTCTCGGCGGGCCCTGCGGACTTTGCCGGGCGCGTGGCCGCGGCGGGCGGGGCGGATGTGATCGCCGGCCTGGACGGCAGCGGCGACATTGTCGCCGTCGCCGCCGTTCTTCCGGACGCGCTGCTGCTCGCGGGCAAGGACGCGGCGGCGGAGCTGCTCCGTTCGGACGCGCCGCTGCGGGTGTGGAGCAGCAAGCCGTTCCACCGAATTGCGTATAAAGAAAACAAGTATATACAGAATGTAAAGTTCGATGCCGAGCTGGCAGCCTATCTGCTCAGTCCGACGAGCGCCGTCTACGACCCGCTGCAACTGGCGGCCCAGTACGGCATCGCGCCGCGCGAGCTGGCGGGCGAGGTGCCGGAGGATTTTGCCGCGCTGGCGGGGCAGGCGGCTGTGCTGGACGAGCTGTGCGGCCGGCTGGCGGCGGAGATCGCGGAGAAGGGGCAGGAGAAGCTGCTCTTCGAGATCGAGATGCCGCTCGCGCGGGTGCTGGCGGGCATGGAGTGTGAAGGCTTCTCCCTTGACGCCGACGCCCTGCGGGAGTACGGCGGTGAGCTCGACGACCGGCTGGAGGAGCTGCACGCGGGCATCGTGGAGTACGCGGGGTACGACTTCAACCTCAATTCGCCCAAGCAGCTGGGGGACGTCCTCTTCGTGAAGCTCGGCCTGCCCGCCAAAAAGAAGACCAAGACGGGCTATTCCACCAACGTGGACGTGCTCGAGGCGCTGCGGCCCCACCACCCGATCATCAACCTGATCCTCGAATACCGCAAGCTCTCCAAGCTCAAGTCCACCTATGTGGACGGGCTCCTCAAGGTGGTCGGGCCCGACGGGCGGGTGCGCTCCACCTTTCAGCAGACCGAGACGCGCACCGGCCGGATCAGCTCGACCGAGCCGAACCTCCAGAACATCCCGGTGCGCACCGAGGAGGGCAGCAAGCTGCGCCGGTTCTTCCGCGCGCGGGAGGGCTGGAAGCTGGTCGACGCCGACTATTCGCAGATCGAGCTGCGGGTGCTGGCTGACCTCGCGGACGACGAAAACATGATCGCCGCCTTCCAGAGCGGCGAGGACATCCACACGACCACCGCCGCGCAGGTGTTCGGCCTGCCGGAGGAGATGGTCACGCCGGTCATGCGCTCGCGCGCCAAGGCGGTCAACTTCGGGATCGTCTACGGCATCGGGGCGTTTTCCCTCTCGCAGGATATCGGCGTCTCGATCGCCGAGGCGGACAGCTACATCAAGAATTACCTGGAGCACTACGCGGGCGTCCGGAAGTATATGGAGGACACCATCAAATTCGCGCGGGAAAACGGCTATGTGAGAACTCTCTTCGGCCGCCGCCGCTATCTGCCCGAGCTGGCCGCGTCCAACAAGGTGACGCAGGCATTCGGGGAGCGGGTCGCGCGCAACACCCCCATCCAGGGGACGGCCGCCGACATCATCAAGATCGCCATGGTGCGGGTGTTTGAACGCCTGCGCCGGGAGGGGCTGCGCGCCCGTCTCATTTTGCAGGTGCACGACGAGCTGCTCGTCGAGGCTCCCGCGGAGGAGGTCCCGGCCGCGACCGCGATCCTCAAGGAGGAAATGGAACATGCCATTACGCTCAAGGTCCCCCTCGTGGCCGACGCCAACGTCGGGGACAACTGGCTCGAAGCCAAATAGACCGCGCCGCCTCCGGCTGATTTCCCGCCTCTCGGGAACGCCCCAGTACCTCGTCCGCTTTGGGCGGATGACCGGGGCGGACGTGGCGGGGGTGGCCGAAATCGAGGCGGAGTGTTTCTCCCAGCCGTGGAGCGGGCGCACCCTCGCGGGGGAACTGGAAAACCCCTGCGCGGTCTTCTTCGTCGCCCGCAGCGGAAGCCGGGTGGTCGGCTACGCCGGGATGCACCGGGTGCTGGACGAGGGATACATCGCGAACGTGGCGGTCACGGCGGAATTCCGCCGCCGGGGGATCGCCACCGCGCTCATGCGGCGGATGTTCCTCTACGCCCGCCGGGAAAAGCTCGGCTTTCTGACCCTCGAGGTGCGGGAGGGGAACCGCGCGGCCATCGCCTTCTATGAGAAGCTCGGCTTCGGCGCGGTGGGCCGCCGCCGCAATTTTTACGCCAACCCGGCGGAGGACGCCATCCTGATGACGGCGTTTTTGACGCGGGGGGCGCGGGAGGAAACAGCGACATGAAGATTTTAGCGATCGAAAGCTCCTGCGACGAGACGGCCGCCGCCGTGGTGGAGGACGGGCGCAGGGTCCTTTCTTCGGTCATCAACTCGCAGGTGGCGGAGCACCGCGTCTACGGCGGCGTGGTGCCGGAGATCGCCTCCCGCCGCCACTGCGAGAACATCGTGCCGGTGGTGCAGGGCGCGCTCGACGAGGCGGGCGTCCCGCTCGAGGGGATCGACGCCGTCGCGGTGACCGCCGCGCCGGGGCTCATCGGCGCGCTGCTCGTGGGGGTCAACTACGCCAAGGGGCTCGCCCTCGCGGCGGGAAAGCCCCTCGTGCCCGTCCACCACATCCGCGGGCACATCGCCGCCAACTACCTGGCCCATCCCGAGCTGGAGCCGCCCTTCCTCTGCCTCGTGGTGTCGGGCGGGCACACCCACATCGTCGAGGTGCGCTCCTACACCGAATTCCGCGTCGTCGGCCGCACGCGGGACGACGCGGCGGGGGAGGCGTTCGACAAGTCCGCCCGCGCGATGGGGTTCCCCTACCCGGGCGGCGTCTACATCGACGAGGCTGCCGGACGCGGCGACCCGGGCAGATATAAGCTCCCCAAGCCCCGCGTCGAGGGCGCGCCCTACGACTTCAGCTTTTCGGGGCTCAAGACGGCGGTCATCAACCTGCTGCACAACGCCGGGCAGAAGGGGGAGGAGGTCGACGCCGATTCGCTGGCCGCGAGCTTCCAGAGGACGGTCTGCGAGGTGCTGACCAGCCACCTCGAGGCCGCGGCGAAGGAGCTCGGATACCGCGTCGTCGCGGCGGCCGGCGGGGTTTCCGCCAACAGCGGCCTGCGCGCCGCGCTCGGGGAGATGTGCCGGAAAAACGGCTTTACGCTTTACGTGCCGCCCCTCTCCCTCTGCGGGGACAACGCCGCGATGATCGGCGCGCAGGGCTACTATGAATTCCTTGCAAATCCGCCCGCGGCGCTCTCCCTCAACGCCGCCCCGTCCATGGATATCGCGGCGGCATTTTCGGCGCGGGACTGACAAAATGCAGGAGGGAACTTTGCCCTCCTGCAAAACTTTGACGAAAAATTAACACAAATTCCAGAAAACCCATTGCAATTTCAAAAGGTTCGGTCTATAATGATAAACGTGGGAGATTTCGATTTTCTAGGGAAACTCCACAGAAAACCGACCAAATTCCCCCGCATTCCGGCATGGTTTTTATAAATTATTCCAAATACACCGAGAGGAGAACAATCATGACAAACAACAAGAATGTCCTCAACTGGATTGAGGAGATGAAGGCGCTTGTAAAACCCGACAAGGTTGTTTGGATCGACGGCAGCGAGGCCCAGCTCAAAGAGCTGCGCGACCAGGCTCTCGCGACCGGCGAGATGGAAGCTCTCAACCCCGAGAAGCTCCCGGGCTGCCTGCTCCATCGCACCGCCATCAACGACGTCGCGCGCGTCGAGGGCAGGACCTTTATCTGCTCCCGCAGGAAGGAGGACGCCGGCCCGACCAACAACTGGGAGGACCCGCAGGTCATGTACGCCAAGCTGCGCACCCTCTTCGACGGTGCGATGCAGGGCCGCACCATGTATATCCTCCCCTACTGCATGGGCCCGATCGGCTCCCCCTTCTCCAAGGTGGGCGTTGAGCTGACCGACTCGATCTACGTCGTGCTCAACATGGACATCATGACCCGCATGGGCCAGCAGGCGTTCGACCAGCTCGGCGACACCTCCAACGACTTTGTCCGCGGCCTGCACTCCAAGGCCAAGATGGAGGAGGAGAACCGCTACATCGTCCAGTTCCCCGAGGACAACACCATCTGGTCGGTCAACTCGGGCTACGGCGGCAACGTCCTGCTCGGCAAGAAGTGCTTCGCCCTGCGCATCGCCTCCTACCAGGCGAAGAACGAGGGCTGGATGGCCGAGCACATGCTCATCCTCGGCCTGGAGAACCCCAAGGGCGAGATCAAATACGTCTGCGCGGCGTTCCCCTCCGCGTGCGGCAAGACCAACCTGGCCATGCTCATCCCGCCGAAGAAATTCCAGGATGCCGGCTACAAGGTCTGGACGGTCGGCGACGACATCGCCTGGCTGCGCGTCGGCCCGGACGGGCGCCTCTGGGCGATCAACCCGGAGAACGGCTTCTTCGGCGTCGCCCCCGGCACCAACATGAAGTCCAACCCCAACGCGCTGATCTCCACCCAGAAGAACACGATCTTCACCAACGTGGTCCACAACCTCGACGACAACACCGTCTGGTGGGAGGGCCTCGACAAGAACCCGCCCAAGAACGCGCTCAACTGGAAGGGCGAAAAGTGGGACTGCACCGACGGCTCCAAGGGCGCGCATCCCAACTCCCGGTTCACCGCTCCGGCGGTCAACTGCCCCTGCATCTCCTCCGAGTTCAATAACCCCAACGGCGTGCCCATCTCCGCGATCATCTTCGGCGGCCGCCGCGCCAAGACCGCTCCGCTGGTCTACCAGGCGAGGGATTGGAAGCACGGCGTCTTCGTCGGCTCCACCATGGCCTCCGAGACGACTGCCGCCGCCGCCGGCGCCGTGGGCGTCGTCCGCCGCGACCCGATGGCGATGCTGCCCTTCTGCGGCTACAACATGGGCGACTACTGGGCGCACTGGCTCGAAATGGGCGAGAAGCTCGGCGACAAGGCCCCCAAGATCTTCAACGTCAACTGGTTCCGCACCGACGACGAAGGCCACTTCATCTGGCCGGGCTTCGGCGACAACATGCGCGTGCTGAACTGGATCATCGACCGCTGCGAGGGCAGGGCCGAGGCGGTGGAGACCCCGATCGGCTACGAGCCGAAGCCGGAGGATATCGACGTGGAGGGTCTCGGCGACGTCACCACCGACACCGTCAAGGACCTGCTGACCGTCGACAAGGCCCTCTGGAAAGAGGAGGTCAAGGGCATCAAGGAGTTCTATGCGAAGTTTGGCGACAAGCTGCCGAAGGAACTCGAAAGCCAGCTCTCGACCCTCGAAGCCAACCTCGACAAGTAAGGTGCCGTTATGATGAAAGAACTGCGGCTCTTCAACCCCTGGCGCGGGATCGCGGCCACGGCCCTCGTGGGCGCGGCCGCGGCGATCGCCGTGACGTTCGGCGTCATGGCGGCGCTCATCCTCCGCGACAAAAGATAGCTCTTTCAACGATGTCAAAAGGCCCCGGACGCAAAGCGTCCGGGGCCTTTTTGCGTCCCTCCGCGGGGGATGACGCAAAGAGCGCCGGGCGCATTCGCGCCCGGCGCTCTTCAGATGCTTGTGGAAGTCAGGCGCCCACGGGGATGCGGGTGAACTGGGAGCCCGGATGCAGGGAGGTATAGGTCTCCACGAACTGGTTGACCGCCGCGAGGATGGCCTTCTGGGCCTCCTGGCTCGCCTTGACCGACTTATCGTAGCTGGCCTTGGAGGGGGAGCGGGTCATCGCGGTGAAGCTGTCGTAGTAGGCGGCGGTCTTTTCCGCGGCCGCGGCGAAGAGCTTGTGGGCCTCCTGGTACTCGGCGGGGGCGGCGGCCGAAGCCAGCTCGGAGAGCAGGTCCCGGCTCGCGGCGATCTCGTCGCCGATTTTGCCGAAGGTGCGCTTGTCGCGGTAGTCGTAGCCCTTGAGCGCGCCGCCGAGGGCGGCGCTCAGCTCGGTGGCCATGTTCACATAGCCGAGCTCGTATTCTGCGGCGGTCAGCGCGACGGTAGGCGCCGCGGCGGTCGGGACCTGCTCCTCAGGGATGACCGGGGTCTCGTCCTCCACTTCCGCGGCGGCGGGCGCCGCCTCCTCGATGGGCTTGAGCAGGCGCTCGGCGAAGACCGGGCAGGAGAGGGAAAGCAGCATTGCAAACGCGATTACCGCGCTAATCCATTTTTTCACAGTCAGCACTCCTTTTGTCACAATTTTCCACACTTATTGTACCATTTGTGACCAGAATGTCAATGAACTGTGAAGAAATTTATAGGGAACCGGCGGAAATTTGAAGACCGCTCAGCGGGCGAGCAGCTCGGAGATTTCGCGGGGGAGACGGCGCTTGACCAGCTCCAGCCAGGATTTCTCGAGGTTTTTGGCGGTGACGACCGCCGGCACGGTGACGATGTGGGGCAGGGGCTGCTTGCCGAGCAGGCTGCACGCGCAGGCCAGCGCGGCGGCGCGCCCGGTCTCATAGGAGCGGGGGCAGCTGACCGCGGTGATGTTTTTTTCGGCCGCGAGCAGCTTGGCCACGCCGTAGTCGAGCCCCGCGGCGACGACCGCGATATCCGGGCGCGAAAGCTCGCGCAGCGCGGCGGCCGCGTCGGCGGCGAGCCGTTCGTCGCTCGCGTAGAGGCCGTCGATTTCGGGGTGGGCCTCCAGCAGGCCGCGGATGAGGGGGGCGTTCCCGCAGGGGCTGTAGAAGTCCCGCCGCGCCACCGTCTCGAGCTGGGGGAACTCCTCGGCGATGATGCCGGTGGCGGAGAGGTCGCGCTGCCGGGTACAGAAGGACTGCGCGCTGCCGTAGAGGAAGCCGATGCAGCTCCCGCCCCGGCGGAGCACCTCGGCGGCGAGGAGCTTGCCCGCGGCGCGGCCGTTTTCCGACTCGTTGGCCGCGACGCAGGTGTCGTAGGAGAAGGGCGGCATCGAGGCGGGCACGTCCCCCGCGAAGACCAGCCGGATGCCGCTCCGGCAGAGCTTGCGGTAGCGGTCGAGCTCCCGCCCCTCCAGCACGGGCAGGCAGACGATCGCGTCGGGGTGCATGGCGGCGAGGCTGTCCAGCTGGATCTTCTGGAGCTGCGCGTCCTGCTGGGCGTTGACGGTGCCGAGCACCCCGATGCCGAGCGCGGCGAAGCCGTCCCGCATCCCCTGCGCGAGCAGGCGGGAGGAGAGGGAGCGCTCGTCGTTAATCGAGATGCAGACCGAATAGCCGCGGTGCTGCACCTCCTCGATCTCCGCGTCGGTGAGCTCCAGCAGCTCGGCCCGCCCGGCCTGCGCGCCCGACGGGCCGCGCGCCAGCGTGCGGGTCGATTCCCCGAGGATGAAGTCGGCGGAGATCAGCCGGTGCCGCCGCTCGTTCCCGCCGAGGATGAGCTCGCGGATGCCGGCCACCAGCTCGCGCACCTTCATATCCACCCGCGTGATGTTGGGGAAAAAGACCTTTGCGATGTACATGTCGCCGATCGTGATGAGGGAGAGGTCCTGCGGGAACTGCAGGTCGTTGAGGCGGATGTAGTCCATGATGTGCATGGTGGCGCCCGTCTCGGCGGTGATGACCGCGGTGATTCCCGGATGCGCCTGGAAGCAGGCGCCCAGCTGGCGGACGAGCTCGTCCCGGCTGTAGGTGTCGTCGATCGTCCAGAAGTGGCCGTCGTCGAAGGCGAGCCCGTACTGGCGGCAGGTCTCATGCGCGGCGGAGAGGACCGACTGGTTGATGAAGGAGCTGCTCTGGCAGGCGAGGAAGGCGATGTCGGCGTGCCCCCGGTTGAGCAGGTGGCGGAGGGCGAGCCCCACGGCGTGGGGATAGTCGAAGTTGATGTAGTAGCAGTTTTCCCGCTCGGTGGGGATGTGGTTGATGAAGATCGTCTGCACCGGCGGCGGGGCGCCGCCGTCGTCCCGGATCTCGACCGAGTAGTGCACGATGGCGGTGTCGAGGTGGTAGAGGCGGACATACTCGAGGAAATCCTTCCACGCCAGGCGCTGCTCGGTGACGATCGCGACGATCCGCACCCGCTTGTCGAGCAGCTCGGCGGCCAGGCAGTCGGCGAGATCGGAGGCGTAGCTGCCCCGGATGCTGCTTAAAAAGATGCCGGCCACGCGCATCCCGCAGAGCTTCTGCCGGTGGGAGACCCGCAGCGGGGTGTAGCCGAGCTCCCCGACGGCGTGCATCACCCGGTCGGCAAGCTCGGGGCGCACATAGCGGGTCTTGTTGATCACGTGGGAAACGGTGGTGGCGGACACGCCGCTCCGCCGCGCCACGTCCTGGATCGTTATCATCTGCATCCCCCCTTTCCATGATAAACCGGCGGCGGGGCCCCGTCAATTTGAAAGGGAGCCGCGGTGAAAAATCGGAGCTTTCCAGTAAAGGGCAGGGGGGCGCTTTGTTCACAATGACCATCCGGCGGGTAAGAAATGGAACAAATGAAGTTAAATGCGCAAATAAAGATGTTTCGTTGTGATTCTACGAACCGGTCTCCGGTCTAAAACGCCGGATTTCGGCCGCCGGGCGGGAAAGCGGCCGAATAAAAAGTGCAATTTCCGATTCCGAATTGTGGTTTTTTCATATCCGTCAGGGCCAGATTGGGGGTATGGAAAATTAAATGCGCAAATAAAATGGGGATTTGAACGAAAAACCCATAAAAATCATGGAATATATTGGGAGTATTATACAAGCGTGATTTGACAGGCAAAATTCCTGCTGATACGATGGGTTCAAATGCGGGGGATCGGCAAAAAAAGAGACAGATTTGGCGATTCACCACAGAACGAATAAGGAGGGTTCCTATGAAACTGGAACGGGAAGGCATCCAAATCATCCCCGAATCGGAACAGAAAACCGGACTTTGGGACATGGCGTTCGTCTGGTTCTGCGCCAACGTGGCGGTTCCGCGCCTGCTGATGGGCGGCTCAATGGCCGGGCTCGGCTTCGCGCGCGCGGCCGCCATGCTGCTGTGGGGCAACGTGCTCGTCATCCTTCCGCTGCTCGCGCTCGGCGTCATCGGCTACAAGGTGCGCATCCCGACCATGGCGGCCGCCCGCATGACCTTCGGCATCAAGGGCTCCTACGTCCCCGCCATCGCCAACGCGGTTCAGCTGATCGGCTGGGGCGCGTCTGTCACCGTCGTCTGTGGCAGCTCGATCGACGCGGTGGTCTCCGCCATGACCGGCTACAGCAACATCACGCTCTGGATCATCCTGACCGGCATCGTGCAGCTGCTCATCACCGCCTACGGCTTCCGTTCGATCACCTGGCTTCAGCGGGTGTCGGTGCCGCTGCTGGCGCTGCTGTCGATCTACGCGGCCTACCTCATGATCAAAAACTACGGTTGGAGCAACCTCACCGCCTTCCGCCCCGAGAGCCCGATGCCCATCATGCTCGGCATCGACGTGCTCGCGGCCAACGCGTTCGCATGGGGGCCGATGGTGTGCGACTACACCCGCTACGCGAAAAACAAGTCCTCCTCCAGCGTGGGCACGCTGATCGGGTCCCTCGCGGGCGCGGCGGGCTTCATGTTCGTCGGCATGATCTCCTCGATCGTGACCGGCGACCCCAACCCCTCCTCGATGCTCGTGTCGCTCGGCCTGGGCGTCCCCGCCCTGCTCATCATCATCCTTTCGAGCGTCACCACCAACGTCATGAACCTCTATTCCTCCGCGATCTCCTTCGTCAATGTCTTCCCCAAGATCGAGCCGTGGAAGATCATCGTGGGCGGCGGCGTCGCGATCACCGGCGTGGCGGTCATCCCCAACCTGATCGGCCACTTCATCCAGTTCCTCACGATCGTCGGCTCGATCTTCGTGCCGCTGATCGCCATCCTGCTCGTCGACTACTTCCTGCTCAAAAAGCAGCAGGTCGACGCGGAACAGCTGCTGGTGGACAACGCCTCCTCCAGCTACTGGTATAAAAACGGCTTCAACGTCCGCGCGATCGTGATCTGGCTTGTCGGCGTGGCGATCTTCAACATCCTGCCCCACGTCGCCCCGACCATCGGCGCCACGGTCCCGACCTTCCTGCTGATCGCCGTCGTCTACTTTGCGGTCGAAAAGCTTTCGCCGCGCAAGGCGTAAGGAGGAGAGAAGATGCGGGAAGAACTGTTCGTCAAAAACGCCCGTCTGCGCGGCAGGGACGCGCTGCATGACATCCACATCCGCGAGGGGAAATTTTACCGCGTCGCGCCCGCCGGCGTGCTGGCCGCGCCCGAGGACGCGCGGGTGATCGATGCGGGCGGAAGGCTCGTGATTCCGCCCCTCTGCGACCCCCACCAGCATCTCGACGCCACGCTGAGCGTGGGAAATCCCCGCTACAACATGAGCGGCACCCTGCTGGAGGGCATTCAGATCTGGGGGGAGCGCAAGCAGACGCTCACCAAGGAGATCATCAAGGAAAACGCGGTCAAGGCGATCAAATGGGAGGTTGCCAACGGCGTGCTGCGCATGCGCACCCACGCCGACGCGACCGACCGCAGCCTGCTCACCGTGGAGGCGCTCGCCGAGGTGCGCGAGGAGATGAAGGACCTCGTGGACCTGCAGATCGTCGCCTTCCCACAGGACTGCGTCTTCACCTTCGAGGGCGGGACCGACCTGATGGAAAGCGCGATGCGGATGGGCTGCGACGTGGTCGGCGGCCTGCCCTACATCGAGTTCTCGCGGGAGGACGGGGTCGCGGACGTCAAGTTCGCCTTCGACCTCGCGGAGAAGTACGGGGCGCTCGTGGACATCCACTGCGACGAGAACACCGACGACCAGTCGCGGTTCGTCGAGGTGGTGGCGCGCGAGGCGATCGTGCGCGGCATGGAAGGCCGCGCGACCGCCAGCCACACGACCGCCATGCACAACTACAACAACGATTACGCCTTCAAGCTGATGGGGGTTTTGCAGCGGGCGAGCCTCAACATCATCACCAACCCCTATCCCAACTCGGTGCTCCAGAACCGGACCGACGGCTATCCCCGCAGGAGGGGCTGCACGCGGGTGGACGAGCTGCTCGCGGCGGGGGTCAACGTCTGCATCGGGCACGACGACCTGATGGACCCCTGGTACCCGATGGGCAAGGGCTCGATGCTCGGCGCGGCCAACCTGCTGATGCACACCGCGCAGCTCAGCGGCTACGACCAGATCGGCCAGCTGCTGGATATGATCACCGTCAATTCCGCCCGCACGATGTGCCTGGAGGATTACGGCATTGAGGAGGGCAACTCCGCCGATTTCGTGGTGCTCGACGCGGACACCCCCTTCGACGCGGTCCGCCTCACCTGCGAATGCCTCTATGTGGTCCGCCGCGGAAAGATCGTCTGCGAGACGGAGCCCGCGCGCCGCGAGCTCCGGTTCGGCGGGCGGACCGAAACCATCGATTTCAAGCTCTGACCGCCGGATACGGCGGAGAACCATAACATCTGGAAAGAAGGGTCCGTATGTCACTGCAAAGGGAGGATTCCCGGAGTAAAAAGATCATCTTCGTATCGAGCTGCCTGCTCAACACCAACAACAAGGTGCGCGACCTCGCGCGGTACGGCGGGTTCAGCCTCGACGTGGTCAAGATCCTGCACAAATACGACCTCGGCATGCAGCAGATGGACTGCCCCGAGACGCTCTACCTCGGCATCCAGCGCTGGCAGCACACCAAGAACCTCTACGACAACGTCGGCTTCCGCCGCTTCTGCCGCCAGATCGCGGTGCGCAACGTCGACTACATGGAGAGCTACGTGCAGATGGGCTACCAGACGGTGGCGGTGCTCTCCTGCAACGGCTCCCCGACCTGCGGCGTCACGCTGACCAGCCACAATGACGACTGGGGCGGCCCGCCCAAGGACCTCGACTACGGCGACGCGCTCGTCGAGGGTACCGGCGTCTTCATCGAGGAATTACAGAAGGAGATCATGGAGCGGGGCATCCTGATGCCGCCCTTCTACGGCCTCAACCTCGACGAACCCGCGAAGCCCTTTGAAAAAATCCTTTCCGAGTTCGAGCAGTTCATCGCCGACCTCATGGAAGCCTGAACCGGCGAACCGATCCTCAACGAAAGAAGCGCCCGGCGCGTATGCGCCGGGCGCTTCTTTTTTGTAGAATCAGAGGGCCGGCCCCCGCTCCGCGCGGATGCGCGCGACCGCCTCCGCGACCGCTTCAGGCCCGGCGGACGCGTCCGCGACGGCGTTCGCGGCGGCGAGATAGGCGGGGCGGCGGGCGTCGAAGAGGGCCCGAAGCTCCTCCGGGGAGCTGCGCCGCACGATCGGCCGGTCGCTGCCGCGGATGCGCTCCAGGCAGGCGTCGAACGGCGCGTCGAGAAAGACGACGAGGTCGCGCGGGGAGAGGACCTCCCGGTTGCGCGGGTAGGTCAGCGCGCCGCCTCCCGTCGAGACGACGCAGTCCGCGCGGCCCGCGAGGGCCCTGACCGCCTCGTGCTCGAGGTCGCGGAAACGCGCCTCGCCGTATTCGGCGAAGATGGCGGGGATCGCCATGCCCGCCTCCGCCTCGATTTCGGCGTCGAGGTCGGCATACTCCATCCCGAGCCGCCGGGCGAGCAGGGTGCCCACGGTCGTCTTGCCGCAGCCCATGAAGCCGCAGAGGATGATGTTGTTCATGGCGTTTGCTCCTTCAGCAGCAGGTACGCGGCCATCTCCTCGACGATCCTTCCCACGGCGCGGTCGGAAAACCGGGTGCCGTGCCAGATCTCGTGGGCGATCGCCGCCTGCCAGACAAGCATCTCCATGCCGCCGACCGCCTTGACGCCGCGTTCGCGCGCATGGCGCAGGAGCAGCGTCTCGGAGGGGTTGTAGACACAGTCGAAGACGGTGTCCACCCCGTCGAGGAGGGCGGGCGGCACCGGGCAGGCGTCCGTGTTCGGGTACATGCCCACGGGGGTGCCGTTGATGAGCAGCGAAAAGCGGCCGTCGAGGGCGTCGATGCCGCGCACCGAAAGCTCCGCCCCAAGCTTTTCCTGCGCCTCGCGCGCAAGCTCGGACGCCCTTTCGCGCCCGCTCTCCCGCACGGCGACCGTCACCCGCGCGCCCTGCCGCGCGCACTCGAGGGCGAACATCCGCCCCACCCCGCCCGCGCCGAGCACGCAGATGTCGCCCGCGATGGCGACGCCGTGCGCGCCCAGGGCGCGCAGAAAGCCGCCACAGTCGGTGTTGTCACCGACCAGGCGGCCGTCCGCGTTATGCACGGCGTTGACCGCGCCGAAGAGGCGCGCGGCATCGCCGAGGGAGTCGAGCAGGGGGATGACGGCGCGCTTGTGGGGGATCGTCACGTTGAAGGCGGCGAGCTCCCGCAGGGTATCCGCCCGGGACGCGAGCTCCTCGGGAGGAATATCGAGAAGCGCGTAGTCCGCGTCGAGGCCCTCCAGCGCGAAGAGGCGCCGGTGGATCTCGGGGGAGAGCGAATGTCCGAGCGGGTGTCCGATCAAAGCATACCGTTTCATAGGGCCCGGGCTCCTTATATCAATTGTCGGGAATTACAGGGTTTCGCGCAGCTTTTCGACCGCGCTGGGCTTCTCGATGTTGCAGGCGCTGACCTGCTTGAAGCCGCGCTTGATGAGGGAGGTGAGCACCTTGTTGGGGCCGAGCTCGATGAACATGTCGACGCCGTCGGCCACCATGTCGGAGACCTCCTCGTGGAAGTGCACGGGGGAGACGAGGTGCTGGATGAGGTACTGGCGCAGGTCGGCGTCCGGATGGATCTGCCGGCCGGTGATGTTGGAATAGAAGGGGATCGCCAGCGGGTGGAAGGCGACGTCCGCGATCGCCTCGGAGAACTCTTGCGCGGCGGAGGCCATCAGCTTGGAGTGGAAGGCGCTGGACACCGCCAGCTTCTTGGCCTTGTAGCCCATCTCGGCAAGCGCGTTGGCGGCGGCCTCGGCGGCGGCGTTTTCACCCGCGATGACCGTCTGGGTGGCGTTGTTGTAGTTGACGGGCAGGACGTAGCCGGGGGTCTCCTTGCAGACGCGGGCGATCGTCCGCTCGTCGCTGCCGAGGATCGCGTACATGCTGCCGGGGTTCTTGTCGGCGGCGCGCTGCATCGCGATTCCGCGCGCGGCGATCATCCGGAAGCCGTCCTCGAGCGAGAAGGCGCCCGCCGCGGTCAGCGCGGCGTATTCGCCCAGCGAGTGGCCCGCCACGGCGGAGGGCTCGCACATCTGGGAGACGACCGAATAGGCGGCCATCGAAACGGCAAAAATAGCGGGTTGGGAAATCTTCGTCTGCGCGAGGGTTTCGGCGTCGCCTTCGAAGGTGACCTTCGCCAGGTCGAACCCGAGCACGTCGCTGCCGCACTCATAGACGTTGCGGACCGACTCAAAGCTGTCGTACAGCTCCTTGCCCATGCCCGGGTACTGGGAGCCCTGGCCGCTGAATACAAAAGCTAACTTCGACATCAATAACCCCTCATTCCTATAAAAGTTGACCGTGTCCGGGCAAAAAAAGAAAATATTCACAAATTAATAGTTGACAAATTGGCCCGGTTGACGGTATGATAACAATCGAAATATAACAACTGTTACATTTTTGCCCATTATAGCACAAAGAAATTCATGATGCAATAGGCAAAATGTAAAAACGATAATGAGGAGACGCCATGACAGGAATCAGATTTTGCGGTACGGGCAGCTATCTGCCGCCCCTGACGGTCGACAACGGCGAGTATGCCAAGATCGTGGACACCTCGGACGAATGGATCCGTCCGCGCACGGGCATCGTCACCCGCCACATCGCCAACGGCGAGACCACCTGGCGGATGGGCGCGCGGGCGGCCAGGGCCGCGATCGACGACGCGGGCATCGACCCCGCGGAGATCGGGCTGGTGCTGGTCACGACGGTCACCGCCGATTTCGCGACCCCCTCGATGAGCTGCTGCATCCAGCAGGAGATCGGCGCGAAAAACGCGATGTGCATCGACGTCAACTGCGCCTGCGCGGCGTTCGTCTACGCGGTGGACATGGCGCGGCGCTATCTCGCCACCGGCGACGGCGTCGACACGGTGCTCGTCGTGAGCACGGAGATGCTCTCCCGCCTCACCAACTACGCCGACCGCAGCACCTGCGTGCTCTTCGGCGACGGCGCGGGCGCCTGCGTGATCAGGGCGGAGGAAAACGCCCTGTACGGCGCGATGGTCGGCGCGGACGGCTCCGGCTACGGGCTGATGTTCTGCAAGAACCCGCCGCCCGCCTCCCCCTGGACCACCAACCCGCCCGAGCCGGATGAGGTCTACACCCGTCCCGAGCTGCCCGGGCAGATGGTCATGGGCGGGCGCGAGATCTACAAGTTCGCGACCAAAATGATGCCGCAGGCGATCAACACCGCCTGCGCGCGGGCGGGGATCACCTCCGGAGAGCTCGACTGGATCGTGCCGCACCAGGCCAACGTGCGCATCGTCCAGACGGCGATGAAAAACCTCGGCCTGCCGATGGAAAAGGCGTTCATGACGATCGACCACACGGGCAACACCTCGTCCGCCTCTGCGGCCATCGCGCTCGACGAGCTGAATCGGAGCGGCAGGCTCCGCCGCGGCGACAAGGTCGGCATCGCGGGCTTCGGCGCGGGGCTCACCTACGGCGGGGCGGTCTTCACCTGGTAAAAAATCTGCAAAATCCTGCTGGACGCGCGCGTGAGGCGCGATTATCATAGAGATGAAGCGGCTACGCCATGGGCGGCGCCGGAGGGGCGCGGCCCCACAGTCTTACGTGGAGGAGAAAACCAATGCTGAAAACAAGAATTACCGAACTGCTCGGCATCCGCTATCCCGTCTTCCAGGGTGGCATGGCGTGGGTGGCCGACGCAAAGCTGGCGGCGGCGGTGTCCAACGCCGGCGGCCTCGGGCTCATCGGCGCGGCGGCCGCGCCCGGCGAGGTGGTCGAGGCGATGATCCGGGAAGCGAAGTCCCTCACCGACAGGCCCTTCGGCGTGAACGTCATGCTCATGAGCCCCTTCGCGGACGATGTGGCGCGCATCTGCGCCGAACAGAAGGTCGCGGTCGTCACAACGGGCGCGGGAAACCCCGGCAAGTACATGGAGGCGTGGAAGGCCGCGGGCATCAAGGTGATCCCGGTGGTCGCCTCGGCGGGGATGGCCAGGCGGATGGAGCGCGCGGGCGCCGACGCGGTGGTCGCGGAGGGCACCGAATCGGGCGGGCACATCGGCGAGCTGACCACCATGTGCCTCGTGCCGCAGGTCGTGGACGCGGTGAGCGTGCCGGTCGTCGCGGCGGGCGGCATCGCGGACGGGCGCGGCGTGGCCGCGGCCATCGCGCTCGGCGCGCAGGGGGTGCAGTGCGGCACCATCTTCGTCTGCGCCGACGAGAGCCCGGCCTGCGCCAAGTATAAGGAGCTCGTCGCCGGGGCCAAGGACACCGACACGATCGTCACCGGACGGGAGGGCGGCGCGCCCATCCGGTCGCTCAAGACCAAGTTTACGCGGAAGCTCGCCAAGCTCGAGCATGAGGAGGTCAGCCGGGAGGAATTCGAACGGATGGCGGCCGGCAGCCTGCGCAAGGCGGTGCAGGACGGCAACCTCGAGGAGGGCACCTTTATGGCGGGGCAGATTTCGGGGCTCGTGAAGGGCGCCGCGCCCGCCAGGGAGATCGTGGAAAACCTGATGGCGCAGGGGGAGCATCTCCTCCGCAACTTGCTTACGGAAAGGGGTATCACCATTGAATAAGACGGCGGTAATCACCGGCGGCGGCACCGGCATCGGCCGGGCGATCTCGCTGAAACTGGCGGAGGACGGCTTCAATATCGCGGTCAACTGCCTCGAAAGCCTGCTGCCGCAGGCGCAGGCGGTCGCGGAGGAATGCCGCGCAAGGGGCGTCGAGGCGGAGTGCTTCGTCGCGGACGTGTCCAAATTTGACGCGTGCGCGGAGATGGTGAAGGCCGTGCAGGAGCGGTTCGGCTCGGTCGACGTGCTCGTCAACAACGCGGGCATCACCCGCGACGGCCTGATCGCCCGCATGAGCGAGGACCAGTACGACAGCGTCGTGAACGTCAACCAGAAGGGCGTTTTCAATATGATCCGGCACGTCACGCCGGTGATGATGAAGCAGCGTTCGGGCCGCATCGTCAGCATGGCGTCGGTGTCGGGACTCTACGGCAACGCGGGGCAGCTCAACTATTCCGCCTCCAAGGCGGCGATCGTGGGCATGACCAAGACGGCGGCCAGGGAGCTCGGCGGGCGCGGCATCACCGTGAACGCGGTGGCCCCCGGCTTTATCCAGACCGACATGACCGCCAAGCTCTCCGACAAGGCAAAGGAGGCGATCCTCGGCGGCGTGGCGCTCAAGAGGATGGGCCAGCCGGAGGACGTGGCGAACGCGGTGGCGTTTCTGGCAAGCGACGCGGCCGGTTACATCACCGGGCAGGTGCTCGTCGTCGACGGCGGCATGGGCCAGTGACATTTTGAAAAACAGGAGTATTTGCATATGAAACGAGTCGTAATCACCTCGACGGGGGTCGTTTCCCCCGTCGGCATGAACACAGCCGATTTCTGGCGGAACGTGGTGCAGGGCCGCCACGCCTTCAGGCCGATCACCTCCTTCGACACCTCCCGCATCAAGGTCAAATGCGCGGCCGAGATCGACGGCTGGGACCCCGTCGCGCAGGGGCTCAACAAGAAGGAGGCCCGCCGCATGGACCGCTACACCCAGTTTGCGATGGCCGCCGCGAAGCAGGTCGTCGAGGGCGCGGGGGACCTGAGCGGTATCGACCCCTTCCGCGCCGGCGTCATCGTGGGCAGCGGCATCGGCGGGTTCCAGACCACGCTGGCCGAGCACCAGAAGTTCCTCGAAAAGGGCCCCGACCGCGTGAGCGTCTTCATGGTGCCGATGATGATCTCCAACATGGCCGCGGGCCAGATTGCGATCGAATACGGCTTCAAGGGGGACAACTTCGCGGTGGTCACCGCCTGCGCGACCGGCTCCCATTCGATCGGCGAGGCGTTCCGCAAGATCAAGTACGGTTATCTCGACCTGGCGATCGCGGGCGGCGCGGAGGCGCCGATCACCGAGGTCGCGGTCGCGGGATTTTCCAACATGAACACCCTGACCGAGTCGGAGGACTGCGACCGGCTGTCGATCCCCTTCGACAAGGAGCGCAGCGGCTTCGTGATGGGCGAGGGCGCGGGGCTCGTGCTGCTTGAGGAGCTCGAGCACGCCCGCCGCCGCGGCGCGAACATCATCGCCGAGGTTGTGGGCTACGGCGCGACCGACGACGCCCACCACATCACCGGGCCCTCCCCCGACGGCGAGGGCGCGGCGCACGCGATGATGAACGCGATGGCGGACGGCGGCGTTTCCCCCGAGCAGGTCGGCTATATCAACGCCCACGGCACCTCCACCCAGCTCAACGAGAAGTGCGAGACGCTCGCGATCAAGGCGGCGTTCGGCGAACACGCCTACAAGCTGGGGGTCAGCTCGACCAAGTCGGTGACCGGGCACATGCTCGGCGCGGCGGGCGGCGTCGAGACGATCGCCACGGCGCTCGCCCTGCGGGACGGCGTCATGCCGCCGACGATCGGCTACAGGGTCCCCGACGAGGACTGCGACCTCGACTATGTGACCGAGGGCGCGCGCAGGACGGACATCCGGTACGCGCTGTCCAATTCGCTGGGCTTCGGCGGGCACAACGCGAGCCTGCTCTTCAAAAAATACGAGGGGTGATCGAATGGCGCTCTATAATAAGGAACAGATCATGGAGATCATCCCCCACCGCGATCCCTTCCTGCTCATCGACGAGGTCGAGGAGCTGGAGGTCGGCAAGCGGGTGGTGGCCACAAAGTTTATCAGCCCCGATTCCTTCTGGTTTCAGGGGCACTTCCCCGGACATCCCGTCACGCCGGGCGTGCTGATCATCGAGATGCTTGCGCAGGCGGGCGCGGTGTGCGCGCTGTCGATGCCGGAGAACCAGGGCAAGATCGCCTTCTTCGCGGGCATCGACAAGGCGAAGTTCCGCCGGCAGGTGCTGCCGGGCGACACGCTCCGCCTCGAGGTGGAGATGCTGCGGGTGCGCGGGAACTTCGGCATGGGCAAGGGGACCGCGACGGTCGGCGGCGAGCGCGCCGCGAGCGCCGAGATCACCTTCGCGCTCATGAAATAGACGCCTGTGCGCGGGCGGGAAACAGCCGCCGCGGGGGCTTTTCCAAAGTTTGTGTGGCCTGGCCAAATGCAAATTGGAAAACCCGACAAAATATGTGCAAATACCTATTGCCAAACCGTGGCAAAACGGGTATGATAGTTGTCGTTAGCAAGGCGGGTCCGCCCACGGCGGCCCCTTCCGTCAGATCATACGAGGTACCGATAGAACGAATTATAGGAGGAAACAATCATGGTATTTGAAAAAGTCAGAGAGCTTCTCGTGGACCAGCTGGACGTCGAGGAAGACGTCGTCACAATGGAGGCCAACATCCAGAGCGACCTGGGCGCCGACTCGCTGGACATCGTCGACCTGGTCATGTCCCTCGAGGAGGAGTTCGACTGCGAGATCCCCGACGAGGAGATCGAGAACATCAAGACCGTCGGCGACATCGTCAAATATATCGAAGACCACGCCAACTGACGCGTTTCGGAATCCCCGCCGGGACGGCGGGGATTTTATTTTTTCACTTCATTAGGAAAGGATGAACCCGGATGAACGAGAACAGCTACGGCGGCTTCCAGGACGGCGCCGACCTCGACGCGGTCCGCCAGCAGGTGCAGACCCCCCTCTACCGGCATGTGGCCAAAACCTACGGCTGGATGTTTTTGGGGCTCCTGCTCACCTTCGTCACCTCCTTTTTGCTCTACGCGACCCGGATGGTGCTGCTCTTCTTTATCACCCCCTGGCTGCCCTTCGCGCTGCTGATCGGCAAGCTCGCGCTCGTCTTCTACCTCACCTCCCGCATCCGGAAGTATTCGGTGACCACCGCGCGGGTGATCTTTCTCTGCTATTCGGTGCTCACCGGCATCGCGCTCTCGCCGCTCCTGCTCCTCTACGACGCGGGCAGCGCGATCTTCGTCTTCGGCGTCGTGTCCGTCTTCTTTGGCGTGATGGCCGCGGCGGGCCTCATCACCAAGCGCGACGTCTCCGGCTTCGCGCCGCTCATCCTTTTCGGCCTGCTCGCGCTGCTGCTTATGGGGGCCGTCAACCTCTTCCTCGGGCTCGAGGGCTTCGAGACGGCGATCTGCTTTATCGGCGTCGCGATCTTCCTCGGCGTCACCACCTACGACTCCAAGAAGGTCAAGGACTACTACCACGCCTTCGAGGGCGACGCGGAGATGCTGGAAAAGGTTTCGATCTATTCGGCGCTCAACCTCTATCTCGACTTCATCAACCTCTTCCTCTATCTGCTGCGCCTGCTCGGCAAGCGCAAGTGACCGGAGCGCGGAAGGCCGCCGTCCTGCGGACGGCGGCCTGTTTTGCGGTTCCCGGGGAAGCCGGGGCGGGAAACCGGCGGGCGGGGAAGGCCGGGCCTTGCAATTCGCGCGAAAATTCGTTATGATACAAGGGTAATGCCGCGGCGGCCCCGGGCCGCCGATCATATTTTGGGGCGCCCCGCGGGACGCCGAAGGAGAACATGCTTTATGGCGGACAAGAAAAAGATGGTGGAAGCGATCACCTCGATGGAGGAGGACTTCGCGAAATGGTACACCGACATCGTTAAAAAGGCCGACCTGGCGGACTATTCGTCGGTGCGCGGCTGCACGGTCGTGCGCCCCTACGGCTGCGCGATCTGGGAGAACATCCAGCACGACCTCGACGGCCGCTTCAAGGCGACGGGGCATGAAAACGTCATGATGCCGATGTTCATCCCCGAGGGCCTGCTCCAGAAGGAGAAGGACCATGTCGAGGGCTTCGCGCCCGAGGTGGCGTGGGTGACCCACGGCGGCGAGGAGAAGCTCACCGAGCGCCTCTGCGTGCGCCCGACCTCCGAGACCCTCTTCTGCGAGCACTACGCGAACATCATCCACTCCTACCGCGACCTGCCCAAGCTCTACAACCAGTGGTGCTCGGTCGTGCGGTGGGAGAAGACCACCCGCCCCTTCCTGCGCACCTGCGAGTTCTGGTGGCAGGAGGGCCACACGATGCACGAGACGGCCGAGGAGGCGATGGCGGAGACCGAGCGGATGCTGAACGTCTACGCCGACTTCTGCGAGGAGAGCCTCGCAATCCCCGTCACCAAGGGCCGCAAGACCAAAAAGGAGCAGTTCGCGGGCGCGGAGGCCACCTATACGATCGAGGCGATGATGCACGACGGCAAGGCGCTCCAGTCGGGCACCTCCCACTATTTCGGCGACGGGTTCGCCCGCGCGTTCGACATCACCTTCCAGGGCCGCGACAACAAGCCCCAGTACCCGCACCAGACCTCATGGGGGATGTCGACCCGCATCATCGGCGCGATCATCATGACCCACGGCGACAACGACGGGCTGGTGCTGCCGCCCGCCATCGCGCCGGTGCAGGTGATCGTCGTGCCGGTCGCCCAGCACAAGGAGGGCGTGCTCGAAAAGGCGGGGGAGATCACCGAAAAGCTGAAATCCTTCTGCCGCGCGAAGATGGACGACAGCGACAACTCGGCGGGCTGGAAGTTCGCGGAGTACGAGATGAAGGGCGTGCCGCTCCGGCTGGAGATCGGCCCGCGCGACATCGAGCAGAACCAGTGCGTGCTCGTGCGGCGCGACAACCGCGAGAAGACGGTCGTCTCCCTCGACGAACTGGAGGCGAAGGTGCCCGAGCTGCTGCGCGCGGTGCACGACGGCCTCTACCAGAAGGCGCTTGCCAACCGCGAGGCGCGCACCTGGACCGCGCGGACCTTCGACGAGCTCAAGGCGCTGGCGGCGGAAAAGAGCGGCTTCTTCAAGACGATGTGGTGCGGCGACGAGGCGTGCGAGCTGCGCGTCAAGGAGGAGGCGGGGCTCACCTCCCGCTGCATGCCCTTCGAGCAGGAGCGGATCGGCGACGTCTGCCCGATCTGCGGCAGGCCCGCCACGACCTCGATCATCTGGGGCCGGGCGTACTGATCCAAATCTGAATTTCCCGGCGCGCGCCGGAATAAACAGCAAACGGGGGTAAGAACATGGAAATGACCTATCAGAACACGCTGCTCAAGGTGACGGCGATTTTGATGATCGTCTTCGCGGTGCTCGGGCTGGTGTCCGCGGGCATGATCTCGATGGACGTCCAGAAGGAGCTGGGCGGCAGCTCGAGCGGCTTTACGAGCATGATCATGGAGATCGCGATGGAGGACCCCTCCTTCGCGGCGCAGGCGGGCATCGACGACCCGGAGCAGTTCTATGAGCTCATGCAGGACGAGGAGTTCCAGTCGGTGATGGGCGGCGTCTTCGCCGTGATCAGCGCGGTCATGATCCTCTTCGCGGCGATCGCCGCCGTCCCGCGCGCCATCGCGGGCATCATGGGGCTGAGCCGCAGCTCCCGTCCGGAGAAGAGCGGCTTCTTCATGGCGTGGGGAATCGTGCTGCTCATCCTCGGCGTGATCGGCATGCTCTTCTCGGGCGGCGTCTTCTCGCTGAACGGGCTGGTGAGCCTCGTGGGCGGCGTCGTTCTGCCGATCCTCTACCTCGTCGGGTCGAGCCAGCAGAAGAAGGCCTACCTCGCGAGCCTTTCGGCCGCGCAGGGAGCCGGCATCAATTACGCCGCGATGCCCGCGGGCAGCAGCCCCAAGGCCCCGCCCGCCGCGCCGGAGGCGCCGCAGCAGCCGGAAAACAAGGGCCCGGAGTTTTAAAGAATCCCTCAAAAGAGGGGCGGCGGAGCCGCCCCTCTTTTTTCGCCCCGGGCCGCCCGCATAAGCCGCCGGGGAACGGGAAAACTTTCCTGAAAAGGGACTTTTGACGGCGGCCGGGAAGCGAAAATTTTTTGGAGCTTTTTACGAATTTTTATCAGAAAATACTTGCATTGTGACGGGGGTTGTGGTATTATAATCGAGCGTGACTGCACAGATATGCGATGATGCGGGAGGTGGCCGCCCTTTGAGGCGGGGAATTTCCGCGGAGTATGTCCGATTTCAAACCGGGCGACTTTAATACTGATGAAAGCGTGCGCAATGCGCCTCCAGAGGCATTTTGCGCGGCGCGGCGGCTTTTGGCCGCGGGCGGTATGAAGTCCGGCTAAACTGGAAGGTTTACCGGATTTTTTGTATGCCCGCCCGCGAAACACCCGGAGGGGTGTACAGAGCGATTCGGTATGTGAAGTGTCGTCAGAAAACATTAAGGAGGCGATCTTCAGTGGCAGTCAAGGAGAAAATCAGAATCAGGCTCAAAGGTTACGATCACCAGCTCGTCGATGCATCGGCGGAGAAGATTGTGGAAACGGCAAAGCGCACCGGCGCCCGCGTTTCCGGTCCGATCCCCCTGCCGACCGAGAAGGAAATCGTCACCATCCTGCGCGCCGTCCACAAGTATAAGGACAGCCGCGAGCAGTTCGAGATGAGGACCCACAAACGGCTCATCGACATCCTGCGTCCCTCGAACAAGACGGTCGAGGCGCTCACGGGACTCGAACTCCCCGCCGGCGTGGAGATTGAAATCAAGCTCTAAGCCGCGCGAAACCCCGACGACGGATCCGCCGTCAGGTCAAGTCGGCGAGAGCCGACCAATAACCTTCAGGAGGTAAGAAAGGTATGCAAAAGTGCATCGTAGGCAAAAAGATCGGCATGACCCAGCTTTTTGACGAGAACGGAAAAGTGATCCCCGTGACCGTCGTTGAGGCCGGCCCCTGCGTTGTCGTCCAGAAGAAGACAATCGAAAACGACGGCTATGAAGCCGTGCAGATCGGTTATGGCGACATCTCGGACAAGGCGATCAACAAACCGCTCAAGGGACACTTCGCGAAGGCTGACGTCGCGCAGAAGCGCACCCTCAAGGAGTTCCGTCTGGAGGACTGCTCGTCCTTAAACGTCGGCGACATCATCAAGGCCGACGCCTTCGCCGCGGGAGACGCGGTGGATGTCGCGGGCACCTCGAAGGGCAAGGGCTACGCCGGCACCGTCAAACGGTTCGGCAACCACACCCTCAAAGCGACCCACGGCTCCGGCCCCGTCGGACGCCACGCCGGCTCCAACGGCGCCTGCTCGTCCCCGTCCCGCGTCTTTAAGGGCAAGGGCCTCCCGGGCCACATGGGTGACGAACACGTCACCGTCCAGAACCTTGCGGTCGTCAAGGTGGACGCGGAAAACAATCTCATCGCGATCAGAGGTGCGATCCCCGGCGCCAAGGGCGGCGTGGTCTGCATCACCGATAGCGTCAAGGCGTAAGGGAAGGAGGACACACACAATGCCAAAGGTTCAAGTTTATGATATGGCCGGCAAAGCCGTTTCTGAGATCGAGCTTTCCGACGCCGTCTTCGGCATCACCCCCAATCAGGCGGTCGTGCACGCGTGCGTCGTGAATTATCTGGCCAACCAGCGCCAGGGCACCCAGTCGACCCTGACCCGCACCGAGGTTACCGGCGGCGGCAAGAAGCCCTGGAGGCAGAAGGGCACCGGCCACGCGCGCCAGGGTTCCATCCGCGCTCCCCAGTGGCGCAAGGGCGGCATCGCGCTCGGCCCCAAGCCGCGCGATTACAGCTACTCCCTCAACAAGAAGACCCGCCGCCTGGCGATCAAATCGGTCTTCTCCGACAAGGTCCTCACGAACGACCTGATCGTGGTCGACCAGATCACCGTGGACGGCTACAAGACCCGCCCGGTGGTCGACATGCTCAAGGCGCTCGGCGCGGAAAAGAAGGCGCTCATCGTCATGGGCGACAAGAACGACCAGTTCATCAAATCCGCTTCCAACATCCCGGGCGTCAAGACCGCGCTGGTCAACACGCTCAACGTCTACGACATCGTCAACTGCGACAAGTTCATCGTCGCGAAAGACGCCGTCGCCAAACTCGAGGAGGTGTACGCATAATGAAAGCTCCGCAGGACATTATCCTCCGTCCGGTCATCACCGAGGCTTCGATGGCGAACGTGCAGCTTCGGAAGTACACCTTCCGGGTCGCCAAGGACGCCAACAAGATTGAAATCGCCAAGGCCGTCGAGGCGCTGTTCCCCGGCGCCAAGGTGTCGTCGGTCAACACGATCAGCTGCCGCGGCCGCCTGAAACGGATGGGCCGCAACCAGGGCTACACCCCTTCCTTCAAGAAGGCGATCGTGACGTTGACCGAGGGTTCGAAGACGATCGAGTTCTTCGACACCATGCTCTAATGGCGCCCTGCGCCGCGTATGGGGTTCTCTGCCCCGCTAACTAAAATGAGGAGAGTGAAACCGAATGGCTATTAAGAGCTATAAGCCCACTACGCCCAGTCGCCGGCAGATGACTGTCACCGACTACAGCGAGTTGAGCAAGGTCGCTCCGGAAAAGAGCCTGCTTGAGCCTGTCAAGAAGCACTCCGGACGCAACAGCAACGGCAGGATCACCGTCCGCCACCGCGGCGGCGGCAACCGCCGGAAATACCGCATCATCGATTTCAAGCGCGACAAGGCCGATATCCCGGCCAAGGTCCTGACGCTCGAGTATGACCCCAACCGCACCGCCCACATCGCGCTCGTCCAGTACGAGGACGGCGAGAAGCGCTACATCATCGCGCCCAACGGCCTCAAGGTCGGCGACACGGTGGTCTCCGGCGCCAAGGCGGACATCAAGCCGGGCAACTCGCTGCCGATGATGAACATCCCGACCGGTACCTTCATCCACAACATCGAGCTTTACCCGGGCAAGGGCGCGCAGCTGGCGCGTTCGGCCGGCGTCATGGCCCAGCTGATGGCGAAGGAAAACGGCATGGCGCTCGTCCGCCTGCCCTCCGGAGAGCTTCGCAACATCCCCGAGATCTGCGTGGCCACGATCGGCCAGGTCGGCAACATCGATTTCGAGAACGTCAACTACGGCAAGGCCGGCCGCCGCCGCCACATGGGCTGGCGCCCGACCGTCCGCGGCTCCGTCATGAACCCCTGCGACCACCCGCACGGCGGCGGCGAGGGCAAGAGCCCGGTCGGACGTCCGGGCCCGGTCACCCCTTGGGGCAAGCCCGCGCTGGGTTACAAGACCCGCGCCAAACACAACCGCTCCGACAAGTTTATTGTCAAGCGCCGCAACGCGAAGTAAGACGGGCTGAAAGGAGGAAATATTCATGGGTAGAAGCATTAAAAAGGGACCGTACGTTCAGCCCGTTCTGCTGGAGAGGGTCCGCAAGATGAACGAGAGCGGCGAGAAAAAGCAGGTCCTCAAGACCTGGAGCCGCGCTTCGACGATATTCCCCGATTTTGTCGGGCACACCTTCGCGGTCCACGACGGCCGCAAGCACGTGCCGGTTTATGTGACCGAGGACATGGTTGGGCACAAGCTCGGCGAGTTTGCCCCCACCAGGACCTACCGCGGACACGCCGGCGCCAGGAAGAGCAACTAAAACGAGGCCGAAAGGAGGAACTCAACCATGGAAGCAAGAGCTTCGCTGAGACATGCCCGCATCGCGCCTCGCAAGGTGCAGATCGTGCTTGATCTTATCCGCAACAAGCCCGCCGACCAGGCGATGGCGATTCTCCGGCAGACCCCCAAGGCCGCTTGCGAGCCGTTGGAGAAGCTGCTGAAGTCGGCCGTGGCAAATGCCGAGAACAATTTCAACATGGACAGGAACAACCTGTACGTGTCCGAGTGCTACGTCACCCCCGGCCCGACGATGAAACGGATCCGCCCCCGCGCGCAGGGCAGGGCGTTCCGCGTACTCAAGAGGACGTCCCACGTCTTCATCACCGTCAAAGAACAAGAATAACGCTGAAAGAGGAGGTAAACTATGGGCCAAAAAGTGAATCCGCACGGCCTTCGTGTCGGAGTTATTAAGGATTGGGATTCCCGCTGGTTTGCTAAGGACGATGCTTTCGGCGATATCCTTGTCGAGGATTATAAGCTCCGCAAGTTCTTAAAGAAAACCCTTTACGATGCAGGAATCCCCCGCATTGAAATTGAGCGCGACGCCACCAAGGTGCGCATCCACATCCACTGCTCCCGCCCGGGCATCGTCATCGGCAGGGGCGGCGCCGAGATCGAGAAAATCCGCCGCCAGTGCGACGAGATGATCAACAAGGGCAAGGCCGCGGCCGACAAGCGCCAGGTCTTCATCAACGTCGTCGAGGTCAAGTCCCCCGACAAGAACGCCCAGCTCGTGGCCGAGTCGATCGCCGCCCAGCTGGAAGCCCGCGTCTCCTTCCGCCGCGCCATGAAGCAGTCGATCGGACGCGCGATGAAGTTCGGCGCCCGCGGCATCAAGATCCAGGTGTCCGGCCGTCTGGGCGGCGCCGAGATCGCGAGGACCGAGCACTACCATGAGGGCACCATCCCCCTGCAGACCATCCGCGCCGACATCGACTACGGCTTTGCCGAGGCGAACACCACCTACGGAAGAATCGGCGTCAAGGTATGGATCTACGCCGGAGAGGTTCTCGGGGATGCCAAGAGGCCCCGCAGGGATGACCGTCCCCAGAGGGAAGGAGGCAAACAGTAATGCTGCTGCCAAAACGTGTGAAATACCGCCGTGTTCAGCGCGGCCGCCTCAAGGGCAAGGCCCTGCGCGGCAACACCGTCACTTACGGAGATTTCGGCCTGCAGGCGCTTGAGCCGGCGTGGGTCACCTCCAACCAGATTGAGGCCGCCCGTATCGCCATGACCCGCTACATCAAGCGCGGCGGCCAGGTCTGGATCAAGATTTTCCCGGATAAGCCGATCACCGAAAAACCGGCCGAGACCCGCATGGGTTCCGGTAAAGGAAGCCCCGAGTACTGGGTCGCAGTCGTCAAGCCCGGCCGCGTGATGTTTGAAATCGGCGGCGTGCCCGAGGACCTGGCCCGTGAGGCAATGCGTCTTGCCGCGCACAAGCTGCCCATCAAGTGCAAGTTCGTTGCCAAAGAGACTGAGGAAAAGGGGAGTGAAGAGTAATGAAGGCAACTGAGATCAGGGAACTGTCTGACAAGGAGCTTCAGGAGAAGCTCAACGACCTCAAAGCCGAGCTTTTCAACCTTCGTTTCCAGCACGCGATCAACCAGCTCGATAACCCGATGCGCCTGAACATCGTCAAGAAGGACATCGCGCGGGTGAAGACCCAGATCCGGGCCAACGAGCTTAAGAGCGCGCAGTAAGCGGAAGGGAGGACGAAGGTAAATGAGCGAAAGAAATCTCCGCAAGACCCGTGTCGGCACGGTTGTCAGCGATAAGATGGATAAGACGGTCGTCGTCGCCATCCAGGACAACGTCAAACATCCCCTTTACAAGAAGATCATCAAGCGCACCGTGAAGTTCAAGGCGCACGACGAAGAGAACGCGTGCGGCGTTGGCGACAAGGTCAAGATCATGGAGACCCGCCCCCTGTCCAAGGATAAACGGTGGAGGGTCACCGAAATCATCGAGAAGGCGAAATAACATCCGGACGGTCTTTTCCGACAGTCCGATTGAAAGGAGGAACGCTCTGTGATACAGATGCAGACCTATCTCAAAGTAGCCGACAACACCGGTGCGAAGGAACTCATGTGCATCCGCGTGCTCGGCGGCTCCCGCAGGAGATACGCCAACATTGGCGATGTGGTCGTGGCTTCCGTCAAGAAGGCCGCGCCCGGCGGTCAGGTGAAAAAGGGCGACGTGGTCAAGGCGGTAATCGTTCGTTCCGCTAAGGGGATCCGCCGCGACGACGGGACCTATATCCGCTTCGACGAGAACGCTGCGGTCATCATCAGAGAAGATAAAAACCCCAGAGGTACCCGTATCTTTGGACCGGTTGCGAGGGAACTCCGCGAAAAGGAGTACCTCAAGATTTTAAGCCTCGCTCCCGAGGTGCTGTAATGGAGGTGCTCAAAAGTGAATAAGCTTCACGTCAAAAAGGGCGATACAGTCATCGTTCTGTCCGGCAAGGACAAGGGCAAGCAGGGCAAGGTTCTTGAGGTCTCCCCCAAGGAGGGCAAGGTCATCGTCGACCACGTCAACATGATGACCAAGCACGTCAAGCCCCGCAAAATGGGCGATCCCGGCGGCATCGTGAAGGCGGAGGGCGCCATGTACGCCTCCAAGGTCATGCTCGTCTGCCCCAAATGCGGCAAGCCCACCCGGATTGCCCACAAGGTCCTCAACGACGGCAAGAAGGAACGTATCTGCAAAAACCCGAAATGTGGCGAAACTTTTTAAGTAAGGAGGAGAAATCATGGCACGACTCAAGGACCAGTACGTGGGCGAGATCGCTCCCGCGCTGATGAAGAAATTCAGCTATAAATCTGTCATGCAGATCCCCAAGCTTGATAAGGTCGTCATCAATGTCGGCTGCGGCGAGGCGCGGGACAATCCCAAGATCATCGACGCAATCGTTTCTGACCTTTCCAAGATCACGGGCCAGCGCCCGGTCATCTGCAAGGCGAAAAAATCCGTGGCGAACTTCAAGCTGCGTGAAGGCATGAACATCGGCGCAAAGGTCACCCTGCGCGGCGACCGGATGTATGAGTTCGTCGACAGGCTGTTCTCCGTGGCCCTGCCCCGCGTGCGCGACTTCCGTGGGATCAACCCCAACGGCTTCGACGGGCGCGGCAACTACAACATGGGCCTCAAGGAGCAGCTGATCTTCCCCGAGATCGACTACGACAAGATCGACAAGGTCCGGGGCATGGACATCTGCTTTGTCACCACTGCGAAAACCGACGAGGAGTCCCGCGAGCTCTTGACGCTCATGGGCGCCCCATTTGCGAAGTAAGGAGGGAAAACTGTGGCAAAAACATCGATGAAGATCAAGCAGAGCCGCCCGGCGAAGTTCTCCACCAGGGAATACACCCGGTGCAAGATCTGCGGCAGGCCGCACGCTTACCTTCGCAAATTCGGAGTCTGCCGTATTTGTTTCAGGGAACTGGCGTACAAAGGGCAGATCCCCGGCGTCAGGAAGGCAAGCTGGTAAAACAAAGCTGAGCGAATAAAGGAGGTTGACGGCATGCATATCACCGATACGATCGCTGACATGCTGACCCGTATCAGAAATGCGAACAGTGCAAAACATGATACGGTCGATATTCCTGCTTCCAACATGAAGAAAGCAATTGCTCAGATTTTGTTGGATGAAGGATATATAAAGAGCTTCACCGTCGTCGAGGACGGCAAACAGGGCACCATCCGCGTTGTCCTGAAATACGGGCAGGGCAAGACCCCGGTCATCCAGGGCCTTCGCAGGGTTTCCAAACCCGGCCTGCGCATCTACACCAGCTGTGAGGATATGCCCCGCGTGATGAAGGGACTCGGCGTTGCCATCCTGTCCACCAACAAGGGCGTTATGACCGACAGGCAGGCTCGCAAAGAGAATGTCGGCGGCGAAGTCCTCGCGTTCATTTGGTAAGGGGGGTGCGGTGAAATGAGTCGAATCGGAAGAAAGCCCATCACCGTGCCCGCGGGCGTCGATGTCAAAATCGACGGCAGCACGGTAACCGTCAAGGGCCCCAAGGGCACCCTGACCCAGACCTTCCGCCCCGAGATGGGCATCAAGCAGGAAGGCAGCGAGATCCTCGTGACCCGCCCCAACGACGAGAAGGAGATGCGCAGCCTGCACGGGCTGACCCGCACCCTGGTCGCCAACATGGTGCAGGGCGTCACCGAGGAGTTCAAGAAGGAACTCGAGATCAACGGCGTCGGCTACCGCGCGGCCAAGCAGGGCAAACAGCTCGTCATGACCCTCGGCTACAGCCACCAGGTCTTCATGGAGGACAACGCCGACATCACGATCGACGTCCCCGCGCCCAACAAGATCATCATCCACGGCCCCGACAAGCAGAAGGTCGGCCAGTTCGCGGCGGAAGTCCGCGAGAAGCGCCCGCCCGAGCCGTATAAGGGCAAGGGGATCAAGTATATCGACGAAGTGATCATCCGCAAGGAAGGCAAAGCGGGCAAGGGCAAGAAGTAAAGGAGTGAAGTAACATGGTAACGAAGCCTGACAAGAATGTCGCCAGACTCAAACGGCACAGCAGGGTCAGGGCGAAGATCAGCGGCACGCCTGGCTGCCCTCGTCTTGATGTCTTCCGCTCCGCCAAACACATCTATGCCCAGATCATCGACGATGAAAACGGCGTGACGCTGTGCGCGGCGTCCTCGCTGGACAAGGATTTCGAGGGCAACGGCGGCAACAAGGAAGCGGCCAAGAAGGTCGGCGAAGCGATCGCGAAGAAAGCGGCCGACAAGGGCATCAGCGAAGTGGTGTTCGACCGCGGCGGCTATATCTACCACGGGCGCGTCAAGGAGCTGGCGGAAGCGGCCCGTGAAGGCGGCCTCAAATTCTAAAGAAGGAGGGATACTTTTGGCTCAGTTTAATGCGAACAACAATGACGAGCTCAAGGAGCGCGTCGTAGCGATTAACCGCGTTTCCAAAACGGTGAAAGGCGGACGCATCTTCAAGTTCGCGGCCCTCGTGGTTGTCGGCGACGGCAACGGCACGGTCGGCTTCGGGCTTGGTAAAGCGGGCGAGGTACCCGACGCCATCCGCAAGGGTATTGAGGACGCGAAAAAACACCTTCACAAGATCTCCCTCAAGGGAACGACCATCCCCCACGAGGCGATCGGCGTTTACGGCGCGGGACGCGTGCTGATGAAACCGGCCCCGGAAGGAACCGGCGTCATCGCGGGCGGCCCCGTCCGTGCGGTGATGGAGACCGCGGGCATCAAGGACATCCGTACCAAGTGCCTGCGCTCCAACAACCCCTGCAACGTCGTTTCGGCGACCATCCAGGGGCTGTGCTCCCTGCGTGACGCGGAGCAGGTCGCGGCCATCCGCGGCAAATCCGTGAAGGATATTATTGGATAAGGAGGAAGGCGTTATGGCGCTTACCATCAAGCTCGTTAAGAGCCTCGTCGGCAGAAAAGACGACCAGATTGCCACCGCCGAATCCTTGGGACTGCGCAGGATCGGCGATACCACCACCCAGCCCGACAACGACGCGACGAAGGGCAAGATCACGAAAATTTCCCACCTCATTGAGGTCACCAACGCATAAAGCAAGGAGGTGCAGGTCAAATGAAATTGCATGAACTTTCCCCCGTGCCGGGTTCGAACAAGGACGTGTTCCGCAAGGGCCGCGGCCACGGTTCCGGCAACGGAAAGACGGCGGGCAAGGGCCACAAAGGCCAGAAGGCCCGTTCCGGCGCCAAACAGCCCGGATTTGAGGGCGGCCAGATGCCGCTGGCGCGGCGTGTTCCGAAGCGCGGCTTCGTGAACATCTTCGCCACCCATTACGCCACGGTCAACGTTTCCGATCTCGAGAAATTCGAGGACGGCGCGGTCGTGGACGCCCAGGCGCTCCTCGACGCTGGTATCCTCAAAAAGACCCTTGACGGCGTCAAAGTCCTCGGCAACGGCGAGATCACCAAGAAGCTCACCGTCAACTGCGCGGCTTTTTCAGCGTCTGCCAAGGAAAAGATTGAGAAAGCAGGCGGGAAGGCTGAGGTGAAGTAAAATGTTCCAGACGTTAAAAAACGCGTGGCACATTGCGGACCTGAGGAAAAAGATCCTCTACACCTTGATGATCCTGGTGCTCTTCCGGCTCGGCACGGCCGTCCCGGTGCCCTTCCTTGACGCGCAGGTTCTCCAGCAGATGCTCCAGAACCCCGCCAACGCGGGCAACCTGCTCGGCTATCTCGACATCCTCTCGGGCGGCGCGTTCGCCAGGGCGACCATCTTCGCGCTGTCCATCACCCCGTATATCACCTCTTCGATCGTCATCCAGCTGCTCACCGTGGCCATCCCGGCCCTCGAGCGCATGGCGAAGGAGGGCGAGGACGGGCGCAGAAAGATCAACAAGATCACCCGTTACGTCACCGTCGCGCTTGCGCTTCTGCAGGCATGGGCCTACTACACCCTGCTGCGCAACCAGAGCGGCGCCGTGATGTACCGCAGCGGCTTCGCGGGGATCTTCTCCGCGATCGTCATCATCGCGGCCTTCATGGGCGGCGCGATGCTGATCGTCTACCTGGGCGAGCGCATCGACGAGCACGGCATCGGCAACGGCATCTCGATGATCCTGTTCGCCGGCATCGTCTCCCGCGGCCCGGCGGCGATCCAGAAGCTCTGGATCTACCTGCAGATGGGCTCCGAGCAGCCGATGTACTACTTCACCGTCCCGCTCATCGTGGTGCTCTTCCTCGCGCTGATCGTGGTGATCATCATCATGACCAACGCCGAGCGGCGCATCCCGGTGCAGTACGCCAAAAAGGTCGTCGGCCGCAAGATGTACGGCGGACAGTCGACCTTCATCCCCATCAAAGTGAACATGTCGGGCGTTCTGCCGATCATCTTCGCCTCCTCGCTGCTGGCGATCCCGGGCACCATCAAGGCGTTCGTGGCCCCCAACGGCACCGGCTTCTGGGCGAACTTCCTCGGCGCGTTCAACTACAACACCCCGCTCTACGCGGTGCTCTACTTTATCCTGATCCTCGCGTTCAACTACTTCTACGTGGCGATTCAGTATAACCCGATCGAGATGTCCAACAACCTCAGGAACAACTCGGGCACCATCCCCGGCATCCGTCCGGGCCGTCCGACCTCCGACTTCATCGCGCGGATCATCTCCAAGATCACGCTGGTCGGCGGTATCTTCCTGGCGCTTGTGGCCGTCCTGCCGATCGGCATCGGCGGTATCACCAAGATGAACATCGCGCTCGGCGGAACTTCGATCATCATCGTCGTGGGCGTGGCGCTCGACACCTTCCGGCAGCTGGAAAGCCAGATGATGATGCGCCACTACAAGGGCTTCTTAGAGTAAAGGAGATGTCGTTATGAAACTGATACTCCTCGGCGCTCCCGGCGCCGGCAAAGGCACCCAGGCGGAAGTCATCTGTGAAAAGCTGGGAATCCCGGCCATCAGCACGGGCAACATCATCCGTGAGGCGCTCAAGAACGGGACCGAGATGGGTCTGCGCGCGAAATCCTATATGGAGAGCGGCGCGCTGGTGCCCGACGAGGTCGTGATCGGCATCATCAAGGAGCGGCTCCAGCAGGACGACTGCAAAAACGGGTTCATCCTCGACGGATTCCCGCGCACCGTCCCGCAGGCCGCCGCGCTTGACGAGATGGGCGTCGAGATCGACAGGGTCATCGACATCGAGGTCGCCGACGAGGCGATCGAACGGCGGCTTTCCGGCCGCAGGGTCTGCGAGAGCTGCGGCGCCAGCTACCATGTCGACTACAAGCCTTCCAAGGTGGAGGGCGTGTGCGACAAGGACGGCGGGAAGCTGATCATCCGCAAGGACGACCAGCCCGAGACCGTGCGCGGCCGCCTGGCCACCTACCACGAGCAGACCGAGCCCCTCAAGGAGTTCTACCAGAAGAAGGGCAAGCTCCGCATCGTGGAAGGCCAGGAAGAAGTTGCGGACACCACGAAACTGACGCTTGCCGCGCTGGAGGCTTAAGTATGGTCGTGCTGAAAACGTCGAAGGAGCTTGCGAAGATGAAACGCGCCGGCTCCATCTCAGCACAGGCGTTGCAGGTGGGGGGCGCGGCGGTCAGACCCGGCGTTACGACGGGCGAGATCGACCGGGCCGTCAGAAGTTTCATTCAATCCAAAGGCGCCATCCCCTCGTTTTTAGGGTATGGTGGTTTTCCGGGCAGCGCGTGCGTGTCGGTGAATGACGAGATCATCCACGGCATCCCCGGGGGACGCGTCATCCAGGAGGGCGACATTGTGAGCATCGACGTGGGAGCCATCGTTGACGGCTACCACGGGGACAACGCGGCGACCTTCGCCGCGGGCAGGGTGAGCGATGCGGCCCAGAAGCTGATGGACGCGACAAGAGAGAGCCTGCTGGCGGCGATCGCGGTTGCAAAACCGGGCGCGCGGCTGGGGGACATCGGGTACGCGGTGCAGTCGTACGTGGAGGCGCTCGGTTACGGCGTCGTGCGCGAGTATGTCGGGCACGGGATCGGGACCGAGATGCATGAGGAACCGGAGGTGCCCAACTACGGGCGCCCCGGCCACGGCGTGCGGCTGGTCCCCGGCATGGTCATCGCCATCGAGCCGATGATCACCGAGGGCTCACCCGCGCTGCACGTGCTGGACAACGACTGGACGGTCGTGACCAACGACCATAAGCTCGCCGCGCATTTCGAGCATACCGTCGCGATCACCGAGAGCGGCCCGGTCATCCTGACTCTGCCTTGAGCGGGAGGTGCGGGATGCCGGTCGAAAGGGGTCGCGTGGTGTGCTCGAAGGCGGGGCACGACGCGGGAGGCTACTTTGTGGCCCTCGCGGAGGAAGAGGGGCGGGTCCTGCTCTGCGACGGCGGACGCAGGCCGCTGGAAGCCCCAAAGCGTAAGAGCGTCAAACACATCCGGAAAACCAACACGGTGCTCGACCTTTCGGGCATCGACACCAATCGAAAGCTGCGCAGGGCGCTTGCCGCCCTCCGGCGGGAATCAGACGAGGGAGGAAATCAGCTTGTCTAAGGAAGATGTCATCGAAATTGAGGGCGTCGTCGTGGAGAGCCTGCCCAACGCACAGTTCCGAGTGGAGCTGCCCAACGGGCATCAGCTTTTGGCGCACATTTCCGGCAAACTGCGGATGAACTTCATCCGCATCCTGCCGGGAGACAAGGTCACGCTGGAGATGTCTCCGTACGACCTGACCAAGGGGCGCATCACGTGGCGTTCCAAATAGCAGATACCGTTTTTACCGATTGAAGGAGGTAGTTTCGCATGAAAGTCAGACCTTCCGTGAAACCGATTTGCGAAAAATGCAAGATCATCAAGCGCAAGGGCCGCATCATGGTAATATGCCAAAACCCCAAGCACAAACAGCGTCAGGGCTAAAGTGCAGACCAGAATAATGGAGGTGCAAGAACAGTATGGCTCGTATAGCTGGCGTTGACCTGCCGAGAGACAAGCGGGTCGAGATCGGGCTGACCTATATCTTCGGGATCGGCCGCAAAACCGCACAGCAGATCCTCGAGTCCACCGGAGTGAACCCGGACATCCGTGTCAAGGACCTTACGGAGGACGACGTTTCCAAACTGCGTGAGTATATCGACCACAACGTGCAGGTGGAGGGCGACCTTCGCCGTGAGACGGCGCTGAATATCAAGCGCCTGGTTGAGATCGGCTGCTACCGCGGCGTGCGTCACCGCAAAGGGCTTCCCGTCCGCGGACAGCGCACCAAGACCAACGCGCGCACCCGCAAGGGACCCAAGAAGACAATCGCCAACAAGAAGAAATAATCAGGGAGGGATATAGACGATGGCAAAGGTTGCCGCTAAAAAGACCGCCACTCGCAGGCGTCGGGAACGCAAGAACATCGAGCGTGGCGCCGCACATATCCAGTCCACCTTTAACAACACGATCGTGACGATCACCGACACCCAGGGCAACGCCCTTTCGTGGGCCTCGGCCGGCGGGCTCGGCTTCCGCGGTTCCCGCAAGAGCACCCCGTTTGCCGCGCAGACCGCTGCGGAAGTCGCCGCGAAAGCTGCGATGGAGCACGGACTCAAGACGGTCGAAGTGTTTGTAAAGGGCCCGGGCTCGGGCCGTGAGGCTGCCATCCGCGCGCTGCAGGCGGCGGGACTCGAGGTCAACATGATCAAGGACGTCACCCCGATTCCGCACAACGGATGCCGCCCGCCCAAGAGAAGGCGCGTATAAGCAGCGGCTCATAGCCGCCAACCAATCAGGAGGTGCAATTTATGGCAAGATATACCGGCGCTGTATGCAGGCTCTGCCGCCGCGAGAACAAGAAGCTGTTCCTCAAGGGCGAGCGTTGCTACACCGATAAGTGCGCCGTCACCCGCAGGGCCACCGTCCCCGGGCAGCACGGCAAAGCGCGCACCAGAAAGGCTTCCGAATATGGAGTCCAGCTGCGCGCCAAACAGCAGGCCAGGCGTTACTACGGCATTCTGGAAAGCCAGTTCGCCAAGTACTTTGAGATGGCCGCCGCGAAACCCGGCGTCACGGGCGAGAATCTGCTGCGCATCTGCGAGAGCAGGCTCGACAACGTGGTCTACCGCCTCGGTTTCGCTTCCTCCCGCAAGGAGGCCCGCCAGCTCGTCCGCCACGGCCACTTCACCGTGAACGGCAAGAAGGCCAACATCCCCTCCATCCTGCTCAAGGCCGGCGACACCGTTGCCGTCAAGTCCAAGAGCGACAAGCTCAAGGGCGTGGTGGAAGCGTTTGGCTCCCGTCCCGTTCCCAAGTGGCTCGACTGCGACAAGACCAATATGACCGGACGCGTCATCGAGCTCCCGAACCGTGAGGACATCGACCTGGATGTTGAAGAGCATCTCATCGTCGAGTTGTACAGCAAATAATCCGGCTGCGTGAATCACGCGCCAAGCATGGTTGCAGGGAAACGAGAATGACCAGGCGGGAATGCTCCCGCCGCAGAAGGAGGGTCCATAATGGTCAAGATCATAGAGCCCAAGATAGAAACGGTCGAGCTCAAATCTGACGGCAGTTACGGCAAATTTGTTGCGGAACCGTTGGACAGGGGATTTGGTACAACGCTCGGCAACTCGCTGCGCCGCGTGCTGCTTTCCTCTCTTCCTGGTGTTGCGGTCATCTCTGTGAAGATCGACGGAATACAACACGAATTCTCGACAATCCCGGGCGTAAAAGAAGATGTAACCGAGATCATCCTCAATATCAAGGGCCTCACCGCAAAGCTCTATTGCGACGAGCCCAAGACGGTGAGGATCGATGCGCAGGGTGAATGTGAAGTGACTGCGGGCAGCGTCGAGTGCGACAGCGAGGTCGAGATCCTCGACCCGAGCATGCATATCGCGACGCTCGACGCCGGCGCGAAGCTCTCCATGGAGATCACGCTCAAGAAGGGCCAGGGATACGTCTCGGCCGAGCGCAACAAGCACACCGAGCTGGAAAAAGCCCCGGTGGGCACCATCGCCGTGGACAGCATCTATACCCCCGTGCTCAAGGTCAACTACACGGTGGAAAACACCCGCGTGGAACAGATAACCGACTACGATAAATTAACGCTGGAAGTCTGGACGGACGGCACCATCTCCGCGAAGGAGGCGGTCAGTCTGGCGGCCAAGATCCTCAATAGGCAACTCAATCATTTCGTCGATCTTTCCGACGAGGTGAGTGCGACCGAGATCATGGACAAGAAAGAGGATACCGGCAAGGATAAACTCCTTGAGATGACCATTGAAGAGCTTGACTTATCTGTTCGCGCGTTCAACTGTCTGAAGAGGGCCGGCGTCAACACCGTGGCAGACCTCATCAACAAGTCCCCCGACGAGATGATGAAGGTCCGGAACCTCGGCAAAAAATCGCTGGAAGAGGTCATCTGGAAGTTACAGTCACTGGGATTCGACCTTTCTAAGGACGACGACAACTGAATTTACCGGCCGCGCCCCGCGGCCCAACCCCGTCCGGGCTGTTAACGGGCGGGAATCTCAAAGCATTGGGTAAGGAGTGAAACAGAATGCCAGGAACCAGGAAACTCGGCCGGTCTTCCAGCCACAGAATGGCGATGCTCAGGGCGATGGTTACCTTCCTGCTGGAAAACGGCAAGATCGAAACCACCGTCACCCGCGCCAAGGAAGTCCGCGCGATGACCGAGAAGATGATTACAACGGCGAAAACCAACGATCTCCACTCCAAGCGTCAGGTGCTCTCCTTTGTCACAAAGGAGGACGTTGCGAAGAAGCTCTTCGACGAGATCGCCCCGAAGTACAAAGAGACCAAGGGCGGCTATACCAGGATCGTCAAGATCGGACCTCGCCGCGGTGACGCCGCAGAGATGGCTATCATCGAGCTCGTTTGATTTGTTTAAAAGAGGGACCGCACACCGTGCGGTCCCTCTTTTTATCTTCCCCGGGGTTGGCCCTGGGCGACGGGTTTAGATTGTCCGCTCAACGAGCGGCGGAGGTTGTCGGTGGTCGGCCAACGGCGGGCTTGGATTTGCCGCTCGGGAAGCGGCGAAGCTGCCGGGTCCCGCCCCGGGGTGGGCTTAGATTTTCCGCTCAGTGAGCGGCGGAGTTGCCGGTAGTCGACCGACAGCGTGCTTAGATTTGCCGCTCAGTGAGCGGTGTAGCTTGCCGGGGCGGGACCCGGCAATCTCCGCCGCCGAAGGCGGCACATTTGGAGCGCCCCGGAGGGGCGCAAAAAAGGGGCCTTCCGTCCGCAGGGCGGAAAATCTAAAACCGGTGCGCGGCGGAACGCGCTCGTGATTCTTACCGCCCACGGGCGGCAATTCCCGTCGACGCCCTGCCGGGCGCAGCGCGGCAAACTCAAGAGGATTCTGCCGGGCGCAGCGCGGCAACCTCCTCCGCCCACGAGCGGCAAAATCAAGAGAACTCCGCCGCGCGGCGCATCCGCTCGATGAGCTCGTCGAGCCCAGCGTCGCGTGGAGCGGCCCGGCGCGCCTGCTCCTCCCGCCAGGCCTGCCAGCCGCCCTCAAAGGCGGAGACGCCGCCCTGTTCGACGAAGAGCAGCCGCTCCGCGACCTGCTCGGCAAGGCGGCGGTCGTGGGTCACGACGAGCAGGGTGCCTTTCCATTTTCGCAGGAGGCTCTCAAGCGCCTCGGCGGTGTAGAGGTCGATGTGGTTGGTCGGCTCGTCTAGGACGAGCAGGTTGCAGTCGGAGGCGAGCAGCCGCGCGAAGACCGCCTTGGCGCGTTCGCCGCCCGAGAGGGTCCCCGCGATTTTGTGCACGTCGTCCCCGGCGATACCGAGATTGGCGAGGATGGTGCGCACCTCGTGCTCCTCGAGCGGGGAATCGGCCCGCGCGTTTTCGAGCACCGTCTTTTGGGGGTCGAGCACCTCGTGATTCTGGGAGAAATACCCCGGCTTCACCCCCTCGGCGAACCGGGCACATTCGCCATCGCGCATCAGGTGCTCCAGAAGGGTGGTCTTGCCCGCGCCGTTGGGACCGAGCATGACGGTGCGGCTGCCGGTGGGCAGGGAGAAGGAGGCGTCCTTCAAGACGGTGCGCGGCCCGTAGCGGACGGTCAGTCCCTCGACGCGCGCGGCGGTTTTGGCGGTGACGGGGTGCGCGGCGCCGAGCGCCATGCGCACCTCGGGCAGGTCTCCGGGGCGTTCCCGCGCCTCCAGGCGTTCCGCGCGGCGGGAGAGCGCCTTGGCCCGCGCCTCCACCGTGCCCTGGGGGATCGAGGCGGTGCCCTTGTGGAGCCGCGCCTCGCTGAGTCCCATACGCCGGGGCATTTTCCGCATCCCGCGCGCCGCTTCCCGCAGGTCGCGCGCATCCGCGAGCAGGCGGGCCTTTTCCGCGCGGTACTGGTCATACTCGAACTGCCGGAAGGCGCGTTCCCGGTCGCGCTCGGCGATCCATGCGGAATAGCCGCCTGGGAAGACCCGCACCGTCCCCTCCTCGATCGCCCAGATTGCGGTGCACACCCGGTCGAGCAGCGCGCGGTCGTGGGAGACGAGCACCACCGCGCCGCGGTACCCGCGGAGCTGCTTTTGCAGCGTCTCGATGCCGTCGAGGTCGAGGTTGGTGGTCGGCTCGTCGGCGAAGAGCAGCGGGTCCCCGCGTGAAAAGGCCGCCGCCAGCGCGGCGCGGGTGCGCTCCCCGCCGCTCTTGCGGGCGCCGTCCGCCACCGCCCACTCCCGGAGCGTCCGCCCGTCGCCCTCGCCCTCCGCCTCGCCCGACTGGCGGACGAGCGCAATGGGGCAGCGCCGGTCAATGGTTCCCTCGTCGGCGGGCTCTCCGCCAAAGAGGATGTTTAAGAGCGTCGATTTGCCCGCGCCGTTCGCGCCGACCAGCCCGATGCGGTCGCCGTCGTGGACCTCGAGCTTATCCACGGAAAAGAGCGTGCGGACCCCAAAGCTTTTTTTGAGGTCCCGCGCCTGTAACAGATACATAAAAATCCCTCCCGGACGTCCTGTCCGGGAGGGATTCCGATTCGCAGAAAGCGCGCGGCCATGCAAAAAAGCGCACGGGCGCGCGGCGCTGCCGCCCAGGGGCAGGGAGGCGCATTTTTATTGCGGGCAATAAAAATTTCTGCGGCGGATGCCAGCCGGACAGAACAACATAAGACGGCCGCAGCGGTCGCCGTGGTGTGTTCTTGATTCATCGGCTGTTATTTACGCATCTTCCGCAGAAACCTCGTGCTTTCTTAGATTTGGCTGTATTCTATCACAGGGCCGGGTTCTTGTCAAGCGGGGGCTATTCCCTGTCGGCCGACTGGAAGGAGACGCCCGTCAAAAAGGGCGAAAACCCGATGCCGGTGACGCCCTTGCCCGAGGCGTAGTAGCTCGTTTCGAAGTAGAGGGGGATGACCGCGCCGTCCTCGAGCAGGAGGGTCTCCGCCTGACGGTAGGCGTCGAACAGCTCAACACCGCTGAGGGTGGAGGCCGAATCGAGCAGCGCGTCGAAATCGGCGTTGGAATAGCCCGCCCAGTTCTGCCCCGAGCCGGACCGGAAGAGGGAGAGCAGCGCGTCGGGGGAGGAATAGGCGGCCGAGAGGGGCACGATGGCCGCGTCGAAATCGCCCTCCCGCACCCGTTCGAGGGCCTCCTCCTGCGGCAGGACGTTCAGCCCGGCGAAGAGTCCGAGGGAGCGCTGGAGCCCCTGCTGGACGTATCCGGCCAGCGCCCGCTGGTTGTTGCCCTCGCAGACGAGCAGCTCCCCCAGCGGCAGGGCGGAGAGCCCGAGGTCCTCGAGCCCCGCCACATAGCAGCGCTTGGCGAGGTCGGGGCTCGAGACGAGCGGCCCCTTTTCCCCGGCCCGCGCCCGGAAGGACTCCCCCTGCCAGAGGATGGCGGGCGGCACCAGCGTATCGGCAGCGCGCAGGTTGCCGGGGAGCCGCCCCTCAAAGAGGGAACGGTTGACGCTGTAGGCGACCGCCTGGCGGATGTTCGTGTTCGCGAGGGGCTCCTTGTGTCCGTTGAGCAGGAGCACCCACACGGTGTCCTCAAAGGAGGTGACCTGCCCGCCCGCGTCCTCCACGGCGGGAAGGTCGGAGAAGGAGACCTTGCAGGCGTCCGTTTCGCCCGCGAGGAAACGGGCGGCGGGTTCGGCGCCGTCCGCCGCGCCGGGCGTATAGAGGTCCACCCCGCGCGCGACGACCGGCTGGTCGTCGAGGTAATGCCTGTTGCGGCGCAGGGAGATCACCCGGTCGTTGTTCCAGTTGTAGAGATAGAAGGGGCCGTTGCAGAGCAGGCTTCCGATGTCGAAGCCGTAGCGGGCGCGCGTCGACTCGAAGAATTCCCGGCTGCAGGGCATCGCGTAGCTCGCGGAGAGCAGCTCGGGCAGGCGGCTGTCCTGCCGGACGAGGGTGATCTCCAGCGTGTAGTCGTCGAGTGCGCGCACGCCGAGCGAGGACTGGGGCGCCGCGCCGCTCAGGATGAGCGAGGCGTTTTTGACCGAGGAGAACTCCCCCGCGAAGGGGCTGAACGCCGCCGGGTCGAACATGCGGGAGAGCGCGAAGGCGAAGTCGTGTGCGGTCACGGGGGCCTCGTGGAAGGCGGACCGGCTGCTGGAGGCGTTCCACACGGCGTCCCGGCGCAGGCGGAAGGTCCAGACAAGCCCGTCGTCCGAGACCTCGCTGCTTTCGGCGAGGCGGGGGACCACCTCGCCGTCGGGAAGCTGGCGGTAGAGCCCCTCAAAGGTGTTGGAGATGATCATGCGGGCGGTCGTGTCGGTCGCGAACTGGGGGTCGAGCAGGGAAACGCCCGTGGGGACGTCGTAGCGGATGATCTCGCCGGCGGAGCTCCCGCATCCGCCCAGCAGGAGCAGCAGGGACAATATCAAAGCGGCTGCGCGCAGTTTTCTCATGGCGGCACCTTCCGTTGAAATCTTAGTCAAATTCTATCAGAATTCGCGCCGGTTTGCAAACCCGCGCGCACCCAAAAGGTGCGGAAAAGCCCGGGATTTGCTGCGCCGCGGGGGTTCGGCCTGAATCCCCAGAATTCGCCAAAAACACAACATCTTGTGCCAAACGAAAAAACCGCTACTAAAAAATGTGTTTTTCACCATTGACAGGGAACCTGTTTTCCATTAAAATAGAAACTGCGTGATGAAATGGAACTATATCTTGTGGAAAATAAAGAAAAATACCACAAAATATGGGGACAACAAGATAACGGAGGGTACCCGAATGATACAGACGATTGTAAAGCGCGACGGCCGGTGCGTCCTGTTCGACCTCGACAAGATCGCGGCCGCGATCTTCAAGGCGGCGCAGGCGCTGGGCGGCAGCGATTACGAGATGGCCCGCGCGCTGGCGGAGCAGGTGGCCGCCTCCCTCGAGGAGGCCGGGAACCAGAGCCCCACGGTCGAGGAGATCCAGGACGCGGTGGAGCGCACGCTCGTGGACAACGGCCACGCCCGCACCGCCAAGGAGTTCATCCTCTACCGCGCGCAGCGCACCCGCGTGCGCGATATGAACACCCGCCTCATGAAGACCTATGAGGAGCTCACCTACAAGTCGGCGGACGAGAACGACATCAAGCGGGAGAACGCCAACATCGACGGCGACACCGCGATGGGCACGATGCTCAAATACGGCTCCGAGGGGGCCAAGCAGTTCTACCACATGTTCGTGCTGCGGCCCGAGCACTCGAAGGCGCATCTGGCGGGGGACATCCACATCCACGACCTCGATTTCCTGACGCTGACGACCACCTGCTGCCAGATCGACATCGACAAGCTCTTCACCGGCGGCTTCTGCACCGGGCACGGCTTTCTGCGGGAGCCCAACGACATCTCGAGCTACGCGGCCCTCGCCTGCATCGCCATCCAGTCCAACCAGAACGACCAGCACGGCGGACAGAGCATCCCCAACTTCGACTACGGAATGGCCAAGGGTGTGGCGAAGACCTACCGCAAGCTCTACACCCGCAACCTCGCCAAGGGGCTCGAGCTCTTCTGCGGCATCGACGACGCGGAGGGGATCGCCAAGGCGATCCGCGACGGGATTTTCGACGCGCGGGGAATCGGCCCCGTCTTTGCGGACGACAACGGCTACCGAGACCAGGAGGCCGAGCTGCTGCACGAATACACCGACGGGGAGACGGCGGAAAAGCTCCAGCAGTTCGCCCGCCGGGAGGCGGTCAAGGAGACCCGCCGCGCCACCTACCAGGCGATGGAGGCGTTCGTCCACAACCTCAACACGATGCATTCCCGCGCGGGCGCGCAGATCCCCTTCTCGTCGATCAACTACGGCACCGACACCTCGCCGGAGGGCCGCCTTGTGGTCGAATGCGTGCTGCGCGCCACCGAGGCGGGGCTCGGCAACGGCGAGACCCCCATCTTCCCCATCCACATCTTCAAGGTGAAGGAGGGGATCAACTTTAACGACGGCGAACCCAACTACGACCTCTTCAAGCTCGCCTGCCGCGTGTCGGCCAAGCGGCTCTTCCCCAACTTTTCCTTCATCGACGCGCCCTACAACCTCCAGTACTACAAGCCCGGCCACCCCGAGACGGAGATCGCCTACATGGGCTGCCGCACCCGCGTGATCGGAAACCACTACGACCCCACCCGCGAGATTGTCAACGGCCGCGGCAACCTGAGCTTCACCTCGGTGAACCTGCCGCGCATCGCCATCCGCGCGAAGGGGGACGTCGACTGGTTCTTTGAGGAGCTCGACCGCAAGATCGACCTCGTGATCGACCAGCTCATGGAGCGGTTTGAAATCCAGGCGAAAAAGAAGGTCCGCAACTACCCCTTCCTGATGGGGCAGGGGGTGTGGATCGATTCGGACAAGCTCGGTCCCGATGACGAGGTGCGCGAGGTGCTCAAACACGGCACCCTGTCGATGGGCTTCATCGGGCTGGCGGAGACGCTCAAGGCGCTGATCGGCCAGCACCACGGGGAGAGCGAGTACGCGCAGAACCTCGGGCTGGAGATCATCGGGCACATGCGCCGCCGCATGGACGACGCGACCCGCGCCACCGGCTTCAACTACACCCTGCTCGCCACCCCGGCCGAGGGGCTTTCGGGGCGGTTCGTGCGGATGGACCGCAAGCAGTTCGGGGAGCTCGAAGGGATCACCGACCACGAGTTCTACACCAACTCCTTCCACATCCCCGTCTACTACAACATCTCCGCCAGCGAGAAGATCCGCCTCGAGGCGCCCTACCACGCGCTGACCAACGCGGGGCACATCTCCTACATCGAGCTGGACGGCGACCCGCTGAAAAACCTCGACGCGTTTGAGCAGGTGGTGCGCTACATGAAGGAGTGCGGCATCGGCTACGGCTCGATCAACCACCCGGTCGACCGCGACCCCGTCTGCGGCTACACCGGCATCATCGACGAGGTCTGCCCCCGCTGCGGCAGGCGCGAGGGGGAGGCCGTGAGCGTCCAGAAGCTGCGGGAGCTCGGCTGCTGGCAGGAGAGCGCCGCCAACTGCGGCTACTGCGGGGACCCCTTTGAGGAGAGCGAGCGCAGCGCGAATCCGCTTTCCTTCTGAACAATTTAGAACGATTAAATGAGGAGGCATTTTTTATGGTACAGATCAATCAGGACGGCGTGGAAATGGTCGGCAAGGGCGTCGGGTTCGAACGCATCCGCCGCATCACCGGCTATCTGGTGGGAACCCTCGACCGGTTCAACGACGCAAAGCGCGCCGAGGTGGGCGAGCGGGTCAAGCACACCGTCAGCCGTGAAGTAAAGCTCTGATGCCGGCGGAAGAGATTCCGCCGCTGCGCGTCGCGGGGTGCGTCTCCGACTCGATCGTCGACGGCCCGGGGATGCGGTACGTCGTCTTTGTGCAGGGGTGCCCGCACCGCTGCCCCGGCTGCCACAACCCCCAGACCCACGACTTTGCCGGCGGCTACCCCGCGGACCCCGACGAGATTGTGCGGCAGGTGAAGGCCGACCCGCTGATGAGCGGCGTGACCTTTTCGGGCGGGGAACCCTTCTGCCAGCCGGAGGCGCTCGCCGCGCTCGGGGAACGCATCCGCGCGCTCGGCAAGAACATTGTGATTTACTCCGGGTATACATTTGAACAGTTATTGCACATGGGCGAACGAAATCCCGCCGTTCTGCGCCTGCTGCGGCTGGCCGACCTGCTGGTCGACGGGCCGTATCTCGAGGCGGAACGGGATTTGACGCTGGAGTACCGGGGCAGCCGCAACCAGCGGCTGATCAAAGTCCCGGAGGCGCTTGCCGCCGCCGGGCTCGCACAATAAAACGGAAAAACGAGGGCGGAGCCAAAGGCTCCGCCCTCGTTTTATGTAGTTTTATACGCGCAGCAGCAGGTCGGTGTAGGTCGGCATCGGCCAGCAAGACCCGTCCATGATCGTCTCGGCGGCGTCGCAGGCGGCCCGCAGGCTCTCCATGCACAGGCGGATGTCGCTGCGCATAAATTCGGCGTGGGCGTGCACGTCCTCGATCGACTGGCTGCGCGCATAGGCGTCCCGCAGGGCGCCGAGCTCGCTGTCGATCTGGTCGACGAGCGCGGTGAGAGTGTCGAGCAGCCGCACGGTGGAGACGGCCGCCGCGCCCGCGGTGCGCATCCGGTTGACCGTCTCGGCGATCTCGCCGGTGTAACGCACGACGGCGGGATAGACCTGCCGCCGCACCATCTCGATGAGGGTGGCGGCCTCGATGCCGACGACCTTGACGTAGTTTTCCAGCAGGATCTCATGCCGGGAGATGCACTCGGCCTCGGTAAAGACGCCGTGCCGCGCGAAAAGGGCGATATTCTTGGGCGCGACGAGGCAGTCGAACGCCTCGACGGTCGAGGGGATGATGGGCAGGCCCCGCCGCCGGGCCTCCTGAACCCACGCCTCGGAATAGTTGTTGCCGTTATAGATGATGCGGCCGTGCTTTTGCATGACCTCGGAGATGAGGGCGCAGATTTCCGCGTCGCGGTCGGCGGCGCGCTCCAGCCGGTCGGAGAAGCCGGAAAAGACGTCGGCGAGCGCGGTGTTGAGCACGACGTTGGTCAGCGCGATCGACTGGGACGCGCCCGGCATGCGGAACTCGAACTTGTTGCCGGTGAAGGCAAAGGGGGAGGTGCGGTTGCGGTCGGAGTCGTCCTTGACGAGCTCGGGCAGCGCGTCCACGCCGGTCTTGAGCAGCTGGCGGTGCTCCTCGGGGCAGCCGCCGCCGTCGGCGAAGGAGAAGAGGGTGCGGGTGAGCGCCTCCCCGAGGAAGACGGAGATCACCGGCGGCGGAGCCTCGCAGCCGCCGAGGCGCTGGTCGTTGCCCGCGCAGGCGGCCGACGCGCGCAGCAGGTCGCCGTACTCGTCCACCACCTGGACAAAGGCCGCCGCCAGCAGCAGGAAGCGCCGGTTCCGCACCGGGTCCCCCGAGGGGGAGAGGAGGTTTTTGCCGGCGTCGGTGACGAGGGAGTAGTTGTTGTGCTTGCCGCTGCCGTTGATGCCCGCGAAGGGCTTTTCATGCAGCAGGCAGGCGAGGTTTTTCTTTTTGGCGACGACCCGCATCATCTCCATCGTGAGCTGGTTGTGGTCGCAGGCGATGTTCGCCTGGTCGTAGACGGGGGCCAGCTCGTGCTGGGCGGGGGCTGCCTCGTTGTGCTTGGTCTTGGCGGGCACCCCCAGCGACCAGAGCTCCTCGTCGAGCGCGTGCATGAAGTCGGACACCCGCAGACGGATGCGCCCGCAGTAGTGGTCGTCGAGCTCCTGCCCCTTGGGGGGCTTCGCGCCGATGAGGGTGCGGCCGCAGATCTTCAGGTCGAGGCGCTGCTCGTAGAGCGCGCGGTCGATGAGGAAATACTCCTGCTCCGCGCCGACCGTCGGGATGACATAGCTGACGGATTCCTCGCCGAGCAGGTGCAGCAGGCGGACCCCTTCGCTGCCGACCGCCTGCATCGAACGCAGGAGGGGGGTCTTCTGGTCAAGCGCCTCGCCGCCGTAGGAGCAGAAGGCGGTCGGGATATAGAGGGTGCCGTCCTTGACGAAGGCGGGGGAGGTGGGGTCCCAGGTGGTGTATCCGCGCGCCTCAAAGGTGGCGCGCAGCCCGCCCGACGGGAAGCTCGACGCGTCCGGCTCCCCCTTGATGAGCGCCTTGGAGGAAAATTCGAGCATCATGCCGCCCTCGCCGTCCGGTTCGATGAAGGCGTCGTGCTTGCCGGCGGTGATGTTGGTCAGCGGCTGGAACCAGTGGGTGTAGTGGGTGGCGCCCTGCGCGATCGCCCAGTCCTTCATCCCCTCCGCGACCGCCTGCGCGATCGACGGGTCGAGCGGCAGCCCCGCCTCGCGGGTGCGCCGCAGGCTTTCGTAGACCTCGCGCGAGAGATGCTCGCGCATCGCGGCGTCGCCGAACACCCGGCAGCCGAACAGCTTTGTCAGATCCATGTGTTTCCCTTCCTCTCCGTTTCCCGCGCTTCGGCGGGCCTGCTTTCTTTTCTCTTGTAAAAGAAAGCAGCAAAGAAAATACGCTTAAAGGATCAAGCGTTTCGCGCCTGCGGGCGCGACGCGGGGCTCCGCCCCGCGACCCTGCCGCCTTTTAAAAAAGGCGGGCGAAAATTTTTGTTATTCGTTGAGGCCTTTCCAAGACCGGAAAAAACGTTTGTCTCACGGGGCGCGCGTGCGGCGACGTGCCGCGGCGGGCCTGAATCAAAAGCTTTAAGGGTTTCCAAAGGAAACTTTCTCGAAAGTTCCCTTTGGCAAAAGTTCCCCCCTGGTTACAGCAGGTGGATGCCCGACGCCTCGCAGGCGTCGCGCATATCCTCGGGCCAGACGGACGCCTGCACCTCGCCGATGTGGGCCTTCTGGAGCATCGCCATGCAGATGCGGCTCTGGCCCACGCCGCCGCCCATCGTGAGCGGGAGGCGGCCCTCGAGCAGCATCTTGTGGAAGGGCATCGACGCACGCTCGGTGTGACCGGAGATTTCAAGCTGGCGGCGCAGCGCGTCGGCGTCGACGCGGATGCCCATCGAGGAGAGCTCGAGCGCCCGTCCGAGCACCGGGTACCAGATGATGATGTCGCCGTTTAAGGACCAGTCGTCGTAGTCGGGCGCACGGCCGTCGTGGGGCTTACCGGACTTGAGCGCGCCGCCGATCTGCATGATGAAGACCGCGCCGTATTTTTTGGCGGCCGCGTCCTCCCGCTCCTTGGGGGAGAGGGTGGGGTATTCGTCCTCGAGCTGCTGGCTCGTAACGAAGGAGATCTGTTCCGGCAGGTAGCGTTCGAGGCAGGAGAACTGGTTGGCAAGGGTCTCCTGCGTCTTGCAGAGCGCCTTCATGATCTGGCGCACGGTATCCTTCAGCGTTTCGGCGCACCGCTGTTCGCGGGTGATGACCTTCTCCCAGTCCCACTGGTCGACGTAGACCGAGTGGAGATTGTCGAGCACCTCGTCACGGCGGATGGCGTTCATATCGGTGTAAAGCCCGGTGCCGGGCGCGAAGCCGTAGCGCGCGAGCGCGAGACGCTTCCATTTCGCCAGCGAGTGGACGATCTGCACGTCGGAGCCGAGGTCGAGGATATCGAACTGCACCGGCCGTTCGACGCCGTTGAGGTCGTCGTTGAGGCCGGTCTCGGGCTGTACGAAGAGGGGCGCGGACACACGCGTCAATTCGAGGCAGCGCGCGAGCTCCCGCTCAAAGGTGTCCTTCGCCAGCTTGATGGCGATCTCAGTCTCCATAATGTCCAGCTTGGAAAAATAGTGCTCCGGCAGGGAGAGGTTTCTCACCGACATGGGGGATGACCATCCTTTCAAAATCCGCCCGTGGACGGAATACAATTCATTTCATTATTCTACCATCCGCGGCCCTTCCATGCAAGAGAAATTCCACCATCCGGGCGGCCGGGTGTTGACGAAAAAGGAAACAACGGTTACAATAAAATCAGATCGCGCCCCGTTGTGTGTGGTGGGACGCGAAATTTGTCGATACGAGTTGGGAGGTGGGCCGTATGCCGCGGACCGTCTGGCTGGCGCTGAGCTATAACGTGCCGATCAATCCCTCGAAGGCACGGGTCTACGTCTGGCGAAAGCTCAAGGAGATTGGCGCCGAATACTTCAAGCAAGGGGTCGCCCTGCTGCCCAACACGGCCCAGAGCATGCAGCAGTTTTCCGCTTTGGCGCAGAAGATCCGCCAGCTCGGGGGGGAGGCGTCGATCGTCGAGCTCCGTTTCACCGACCCGAACGACGAGGCGCAGATGACCGCCCGCTTCAAAAAGCAGGTGGACGACGAATACACCGAGCTGCTCTCCGACTGCGCGAACGTGCTGCTCATGCTCAAACGGCCCGAACAGCCGCTGACCGCGCAGGAGACCGAGCGCATCCGCCAGATGGTAAAGCGTTACCGCAAGACCCGTTCCCGCGACTTCTTCAAGGCCGCCGAGGCCAAGGAGATCGAAACGGGCATCAACGAGATTATCGACGGGGTCAAGGGGATCGCCTCCGATCTGGGCAAGCAGCTCAGGAAGATGATGGACGTCTGATTAGCCGAGCAGCTCCCCGATCACCGCGTTGGAGAGGAGAAAGCCCTTCGCCGTGAGGCGCAGGCCGTCCGAATCAAGCGTTATCAGCCCGCCGGGAATCCGGCGGGCTTTTTCGCGCAGATTTTTCGCGCCAAAGCCGGGATAGCGGGCCGCGAGTGCGTCCCAGCGCACCCCCTCGGAAAGCCGCAGGCGGAGCATCAGGTATTCCTCCGCGTCCCCGCCCGGGCCGTCGTCGACGGCCCGGGAGAAATCCCCGCCCGACGCGAGGAATCCCCGCAGGTCGCGCGGGAAATAGAACCGCCGCCCATTTACGAACGAGTGGGCCGACGGTCCCACGCCGAGGTATTCCCGGCAGTCCCAGTATTTGAGGTTGTGGCGGGCGACGCGGCCCTCCCGCGCGAAATTGCTGATCTCGTACTGCCTCCAGCCTCCCGCCTCCAGCGATCCGGCCGCGTGCAGGTAGGCCGCGGCCTGTCCCTCCTCGTCCGGGCAGGCCGCCGCGACCCCCTGCCGGTCAAAGGGGGTGCCCGGCTCGATCTTGAGCAGGTAGGCGCTCACATGTTCCGCGCCGAGCCTGCCGCACAGGCCGACCGCCCGGTCGATGTCCGCAGGGGTCTGGCCGGGCGTGGCGAGCATGAGGTCGAGCGAAAAATGCGCGAATCCGCAGCCCCGCGCCGTCTCCACCGCCGAAACCACGTCGGCGGCGGTATGCAGCCGTCCGAGCCGCCGGAGCTGGCCGTCGTCGGCGCTCTGCATCCCGAACGAAAGGCGGTTGACGCCCGCCGCCCGCAGGATGGAAAGCTCCCGCCCAAGTGCCGAGTGGGGGTTGCACTCGACGGTGATCTCCGCGCCCGACGCGATCCCAAAGCGCGCATCCGCCGCCTCGAGGATGCGCGAAAGGCGGCGGCCCCCCAGTACCGAAGGGGTGCCGCCGCCAAAATAGACGGTGTCGAGCGGCGCGAGCGCGTAGGGCGCCCGCCCGATGGAGCGGATGGCCGCGTCGGTATAGGCGTCCATCAGCGCCTCGTCCGCCGCCACCGAGTAGAAGTCGCAGTAGGGGCATTTGCGCTCACAGAAGGGGATATGGATATAGAGGGCGTCGCACATGGGAATCTCCTTTTTTGCCGCCCTGCGGGCGGCGGGGGCTTTTTTGGATTTGCCGCTCGGGGAGCGGCGGAAGTTTTATCGCCCTCCTTCGGAGGGCTGAGAGGAGCCGCCTTCGGCGGCAGGGGATTGCCGGGTCCCGCCCCGGCGGGCGGGGGACTTTCTTTGCGTCAAAGAAAGTACCCAA
>NZ_DBMDHH010000079.1:0-9122 GCF_057433415.1 Anaerotruncus sp.
CCTACGTCCGCCACGGCGACTGCAACCGCCTCTACTCCACCCTGCTCTCCATCCTCGAGCACTACCCCAAGCCGGTGCTCGACGTGCTGATGAACTCCCTGTCCACCCACGACATCGAGCGGGCGATCACCGCGCTGGCGGGCGAGCCGATCTCGGGCGGGCGCGACTGGCAGGCGCACAACAACACGCTGAGCCCGGAAAAATACGCGCTCGGCAAAAAGCTCTTCATGCTCGCGTCGGTCATCCAGTACATGCTGCCCGGCGTGCCCTGCCTCTATTACGGCGACGAGGCCGGCCTCTACGGCTACAAGGACCCCTTCAACCGCACCTGCTACCCGTGGGGCCGCGAGGACCCCGAGCTCATCCAGTTCTTCCGCACCCTCGGCGCGATCCGGTCGGGATGCCCGGCGCTCTCCTCCGGCAGCTTCAGCGCCGTCTCCTTCACCCCCGAGGTCGTCTCCTTCCTGCGCGACTGCGGCGGCGAAAGCTACTACGTCGCCGTCAACCGCACCCCCTCGGAGCAGCCGGCCGTCCTCCCGATGGAGTTCAAGGACGCGGCGGTCCTCTACGGCAGCCTCGGCGCCGACGGCCTGCTGCCCCCCTACGGCGCGGCGATCCTCGTCCTGCGTTAAAAAACCGCATAAAAAAGCCTCCCCCGCAGACACTAAGAAAAAACGTCTGCGGGGGATTTGTTATGCCGCTTGTGGAACTGCGGGACCTGTGCAAAATTTATAATGCCGGCGACAACGAGGTGCGCGCGCTCGGCGGCGTCTCCCTCTCGATCGAGGCGGGGGAGTTCGTGGCGATCGTCGGGCAGTCGGGGTCGGGCAAATCGACCCTCATGAACATGCTCGGCTGCCTCGACCTGCCCGACGGAGGGATCTATTTCCTCGACGGGGAGGACGTCGCCCACATCCCCGAGGCCTCCCTCGCCGGCATCCGCAACCGGAGGATCGGCTTCATCTTCCAGGGCTTCAACCTCATCCCCAGCCTGACCGCGCTGGAAAACGTCGAGCTGCCGCTCATCTACCGCGGCATCCCCCGCCGCGAGCGCGGCGAGCTGGCCGTTTCCGCACTTGAGCGGGTGGGGGTGGGCAACCGGATGCACCACTACCCCGCCCAGCTTTCGGGCGGGCAGCAGCAGCGGGTCGCGATCGCCCGCGCGATCGCCGCGAAGCCCCCCATCATCCTCGCGGACGAGCCGACCGGCAACCTCGACTCCGCCTCGGGCGCGCAGGTCATGGACATCCTTCACGAGCTGCACGCCGAGGGACGCACCGTTATCCTCATCACCCACGACGACCGCATCGCCTCCGCGGCTGGGCGGCTCATCCGCATCATCGACGGGCGCATCGTCGAGGATTCGGGAGCCCCGCCCTCCTGAGCCGCACGGCGAAAAAAAGCCCCGCGCCGTACGGCGCGGGGCTTTTGCACGTCGGATTATTCCGCGTAGAGCTGCTGAAGCTTAAGCAGGTGCTGGTAGCGCGCGGCGGCGGACTTCTCCGCCTCGTCGAAGAGGGTCTCCGCACGGTCGGGGAAAGAGCGGGTCAGCGAGGAGTACCGGGCCTCGTTCATGATGAAGTCCCTGTAGCTCGCGGTCGGCGCCTTGCTGTCGAGCGTGAACGGGTTTTTGCCCTCCGCCTTGAGCGCGGGGTTGAAGCGGAACATGTTCCAGTAGCCCGCGTCGACGGCCTTCTTCATCTCGGTCTGGCAGTTGGTCATGCCGCCCTTGATGCTGTGCATCTCGCAGGGGGCGTAGCCGATGATGAGGGAGGGGCCGTGATAGGCCTCGGCCTCGGCGATCGCTTTGATCGTCTGGTTCATGTCGGCGCCCATCGAGATCTGCGCGACGTAGACGTAGCCGTAGGACATGGCCATCTCGGCGAGGCTCTTCTTGGCGATCGCCTTGCCGGCCGCGGCGAACTGCGCCACCTGGCCGATGTTGGAGGACTTGGACGCCTGGCCGCCGGTGTTGGAATAGACCTCGGTGTCGAAGACCATGACGTTGACGTCCTCGCCCGAAGCGAGCACGTGGTCGAGCCCGCCGTAGCCGATGTCGTACGCCCAGCCGTCGCCGCCGAAGATCCAGACGGACTTCTTGGCGAGGTATTCCTTCTCGGCCAGGATCTCAGCCGTCAGCGTGCAGGCCTCGCAGTCGCAGTGGGCCGCGCCCGACGCCTTGAGGGCCTTCATGTGCTCATGCATCTCGGCGTGCTTGTCGCCAAAGATCTCCTTGCTCGCGGGGGTCTCGATGAAGGCGAGGCAGTCGTCCACGCTCATCAGGCCGCCCTGCAGGGCTTCCACATACTTCTCGGTGGCGGCGGCGTTGGCCTTGCCGTCGTCCATCGTGTCGAGCCACGCCTGCGCGGCTTCCTTCAGCGGGGCCCAGGTGTGGGGCACCTCGATGAGCGCGCGGGTCTTCGCGGCCAGGCGGTCGCGGATGGTCTTCTGTCCGATGTACATGCCGAAGCCGTGCTCGGCGTTGTCCTCAAACAGGGAGTTCGCCCAGGTCGGGCCGCGGCCGGTGTCCTTGTTGACGGTGTACGGGCTGGTGGCGGCCGGTCCGCCCCAGATGGAGGAGCATCCGGTCGCGTTGGAGATGTACATCCGCTCGCCGAACAGCTGGGTGATCAGGCGGGCGTAGGAGGTCTCGGCGCAGCCCGCGCAGGAGCCGGAGAATTCAAGCAGCGGCTGGTTGAACTGGCTGCCCTTGACGGTCTCGTCGGCGGGCATGCCGGGCTTCTTGGAGATGTTCGCGACCATGAAGTCGAAGACTTCCTGCTGGGCGGACTGGCTCTCCTGCGGCTTCATGACCAGCGCCTTCTCCTTGGCCGGGCAGACGCTGACGCAGACGCCGCAGCCCATGCAGTCAAGCGGGGAGACGGCGATCGTGAACTTGTAGTCGGGCGCGCCGGTCATCTTGGCGGTGTACTTGGTCTGCGCGGGGGCCTTCGCGGCCTCGTCGGCGCTCAGCGCGAACGGGCGGATGGTCGCGTGCGGGCAGACATAGGAGCAGCGGTTGCACTGGATGCAGTTTTCCGGCAGCCACTCGGGCACCGACACCGCGACGCCGCGTTTCTCGTAGGCGGAAGCGCCCTGCTCGAAGGTGCCGTCCGCGTGGGGGACGAAGGTGGAGACCGGCAGGCTGTCGCCGTTCATCTTGGAGACGGGCTCCATGATGTCGTGGACCATCGTGACGAGCTCTTTCTTGCCCTCGGGCAGAGCCGACTCGGCCTCGTCCTTGGCGTTCGCCCAGTCGGCCGGGACGTCGATCCTGACGAACGCCGAAACGCCCGCGTCGATCGCCGCGTAGTTCATGTTGACGACGTCCTCGCCCTTCTTGGAGTAGGACTTGTAAGCCGCCTTCTTCATGTAGTCGACGGCCTCGTCGATCGGCAGCACCTTCGCGAGCGCGAAGAACGCGGCCTGCAGGATGGTGTTGGTGCGCTTGCCCATGCCGATCTTGATCGCGAGGTCGATCGCGTTGACGGTGTAGAGCTGGATGTTGTTCTTGGCGATGTAACGCTTGGCCTCGGCGGGCATGTGGGTATTGAGCTCCTCGGGGGTCCACTGGCAGTTGATGAGGAAGACGCCGCCCGGCTTCACGTCGCGGACCATCTTGTAGCCCTTGACGACGTAGGAGGGGTTGTGGCAGGCCACGAAGTCGGCCTTGTTGATGTAGTAGGGCGCGCGGATCGGCTCGTCGCCGAAGCGCAGGTGGGAGATCGTGATGCCGCCCGTCTTCTTGGAGTCGTACTGGAAGTACGCCTGCACATACTTGTCGGTGTGGTCGCCGATGATCTTGATCGAGTTCTTGTTCGCGCCGACGGTGCCGTCGCCGCCGAGGCCCCAGAACTTGCACTCGATGGTGCCCTTGGCCGCAGTGTTCGCGAAGTTGTTCTCCTCGAGCGAGGTGTATGTAACGTCGTCGGTGATGCCGATGGTGAAGTGCTTCTTGGGGGAATCCTTCTTCAGCTCGTCAAAGACGGCGAAGACGCTGGAGGGCGGGGTGTCCTTGGAGCCGAGGCCGTAGCGGCCGCCGATAACCGTCTTGCCCGACACGCCGCACTCGGAGAGGGCGGTGATGACGTCGAGGTAGAGCGGCTCGCCCAGGGAGCCGGGCTCCTTGGTGCGGTCGAGGACGGCGATGCTCTTGGCGGTGGCCGGGATCGCCTCGATCAGCTTGGCGGGGACGAAGGGGCGGTAGAGGCGGACCTTGATGAGGCCGACCTTCTCGCCGGCGGCGGTCAGGTAGTCGATGACCTCCTCGGCCACATCGCAGATCGAGCCCATCGCGATGATGACCCGCTCGGCGTCGGGGGCGCCGTAGTAGTTGAAGAGCTTGTAGTCGGTGCCGAGCTTGGCGTTGACCTTGCCCATGTACTCCTCGACCACGGCCGGCAGCTCGTCATAGAACTTGTTGCAGGCCTCGCGGTGCTGGAAGAAGATGTCGCCGTTCTCGTGGGAGCCGCGCATGACCGGGCGCTCGGGGTTGAGCGCGCGTTTGCGGAAGGCCTCGACCGCGTCCATGTCGACCATCCCGGCCAGGTCGTCGTAGTCCCAGACCTCGATCTTCTGGATCTCGTGGGAGGTGCGGAAGCCGTCGAAGAAGTTGATGAAGGGGACGCGGCCCTTGATGGCGGCCAGGTGCGCCACGGCGCCCAGGTCCATGACCTCCTGCGGGTTGCTCTCGGCGAGCATCGCGAAGCCGGTCTGGCGGCAGGCGTAGACGTCGGAGTGGTCGCCGAAGATGTTCAGCGCGTGGGTGGCGACGGTACGGGCCGAAACATGGAAGACGCCCGGCAGCAGTTCGCCGGCGAGCTTATACATGTTGGGGATCATGAGCAGCAGGCCCTGGGAGGCGGTATAGGTGGTGGTCAGGGCGCCGGCGGCCAGCGAGCCGTGCACGGTGCCCGCCGCGCCCGCCTCGGACTGCATCTCCATGACCTTGACGGTGGTGCCGAAGATATTCTTACGGCCTGCGGCGGCCCACTGGTCGACGTAGTCGGCCATCGGGCTGGACGGCGTGATCGGGTAGATCCCCGCTACCTCGGTAAACGCATAGCTGACATGCGCTGCCGCGGTATTGCCGTCCATGGTGAGTTTGTTTCTTGCCATGTTGCATCTTCCTCCTAATGATAAATTAGCGATCGCTAATAAATTGGATATTCCGAACGGGCCCGAAAGGGCGCAAAAGCCCCTTGTCCCTATCCTTATTGAGTTTATCATTTTTGCCGCGCCTTGTAAATAACAGAACCCAGAAAATTGTGACTGTTTTGTCAATTTTACGGCAAAATCCATCCCGTTTGGGGCTCCCGTATGTGGAAATTCCGGTGCCGCCCCCCGCTTTTCCCCAAAGGCGGGCTTCAAAGCCGCATTTTCCGGGGATTTTTTCCTTCCCGCGGGCGGGCTTCAAATTGACATTGTCCGGAAAAATGTTTATATTTATGGTAGCAGCGCCGGAGCGGAAACAATCGTCCATCCGCGCGGCGCAAATTGGAGGAATGAACAACATGGACCCCTATCCCAGTATCGTGATTTTCCTGCTCCTCATCCTGCTCAGTTCCCTGCTGACCGCCGGGCGCACCGCCCTCACCCAGCTGCGGGACAGCAGCGTGAAGAAGATGGCTTCCTCCGAACGCGGCGGGGAGCGGTTCATCGCGCGGCTGCTTGAACGCCCCGCCGCCTTCCTCGACGGCGTCGAGCTCGCGCGCTTCGCCTGCACGGTGGCCGCGGCGCTCTTCACCTATCCCCTCGCCCTCGTCCCGCTGACCTGGCTCGCCCGCTCGCTTTCCTTCAGCCGGCCGCTTTACTACGCCTTTTCCTTCGTCGGCTTCCTGCTGACCGTGCTCCTGCTCAACGTGCTCTGCGCGCTTCTCCCCTACCGGGTGGCCTGCCGCCATCCCGAGGGGGTCTCGGCCGCGCTCGCGCGGCTGTGCTGGTTCGTCGCCTGCGTCATGCGCCCCTTCGTGCTCCTGAACGGCGCGCTCGCCCGCGGGCTGGCGCGCCTGTTCGGCGTGCGCGCCGGCGAGGAGCCCGAGGAGGCCACCGAGGAGGAGATCCGCATGATGGTCGACGTGGGCAGCGAAAAGGGCTCGATCGAACAGAGCGAGAAGGACATGATCAACAACATCTTCGAGTTCGACGACCGCAGCGTCTCGGAGGTCATGACCCACCGTACCGATATGACCGCCGTGCCCAAGACCGCCTCCCTCGAGGAGATCGCGGACCTGGCCGTCGAGACGGGCTTTTCGCGCATTCCCGTCTACGACGACGACATCGACGACATCATGGGCATCATCTATGTCAAGGACCTGCTCCGCCTCATCGGCAAGGGGGAGGACGCGGCGTTCGACGCCCAGAAATATATGCGCCCCGCCCTCTTCGTGCCCGAGAACATGAGCTGCGTCGACCTCTTCGCGCAGTTCAAGCAGAAGAAGGTCATGGTCGCCGTCGCCGTCGACGAATACGGCGGCACGGCGGGCATCGTCTCGATGGAGGACCTGCTCGAATCGATCGTCGGCAACATCCAGGACGAGTACGACGACGAGGAGGAGGAGATCTCCCAGCTCTCGGACAACTGCTGGTCGATTGACGGCACCGTCGCGATCGACGACGTCGAGCGGCTCTTCGACGTCGAGTTCGACGAGGACACCGACTACGACACGATCGGCGGCCTGATCACCGAGGCCCTCGGCCGCCTGCCCGAACCGGGCGAGCACCCCTCCGTTCAGCTTGAGGGCGTCCAGTTCACCGTCCTGCTCGTCGAGGAGCGGCGCATCGCCCGCATCCGCGCCGAACGCCTCCCTCCCGAGGAGCCGGCCGAGCGCGAGAAGGACAAAAAAGAAAAAAATTGAAAATCCCGGCAGGAAATCCCTGCTTTTCCGCCACTTCTTCCATGAAAGAATCTGGCTAAAAGGATGTGTGCCGTTATGAAGAGAGGTCTCTGCCTGCTACTGGCGCTGGCGATCTGCGCCGGGCTCGCCGTCCCGGTCTTTGCCGACCGGCTGCTCAAGCCGATCGACGAAGCCTCCCCCCAGCCGGACGAGACGACCCCCGCCATCTCCGTGGCTCCGGCCGAGCTGCCCGTCCTGCTCGAGGCCTCCCTCTGGAAGGGGGACGAGGAGACGGTCAACACGGTGACCGATCCCGACCTGTCCAGACAGGCCGCCGACCTGCTGCGCGAGGCCGCCGCCTTCCCCGAGGGCGTCACGCCGCCGAGCAGCATCACCGGCGTCAACCTCTATCTCGACTTCCCGGGGCAGGCGCGCCTGCACCTCTTTACGAGCGCCGTCCGCGCGGAGGGCTTCGCCGAGGGGCAGTCCTACCTGATCATCCGCCACATGGACCAGTATTATACCGCGCCCGGCGGGACGATGGACCGGCTGACCGAACTGCTCTTCCCCCAGACCGTCGCCCTGTGGGCCGCGCTGGAGGACCCGGATTCCCCCGAGAGCGCGGCGCGCGACTACTATAACTTCCTCTCCCCCCGCCTGTCGCGCAGCGAATACGGCGGGCTGGAATTCACCGACGACCGGCGCGGCCTCGTCCTCTGGCAGACTCCCGAGGGCGGCGTCACCCCCGCGCTGGTCGCCCAGCTCACCACCGCCTACCACGGCAGGACCTGCCCCGTCACCTATAAGAGCGCCGGGCGCAGCGCCGCCGAGCTCGACGAGATCGTCGAGTTCCTCGAGGCCCGCCGCGGCGTCAAGGGTACCGACACCATCACGAGCTGGGGCATCGACCGGGTAAACGGGCTGGTCATCCTCCACATGAGCGGCCGCTGGCCCGAGCTCAACGCCGCCATGCGCGAAAAGGGCTACACCGACCGGGTCCGCTTCCACGTCGAACCGGCGGAGGGCTGAACTTTCCCTTCCGAACCATCTGCGCCCGGCCGCGGCCGGGCGCTCGCTTTTCCATCAAAACTGTAACGGAGGTTTTTATGCAGGAGATCATGGGCTACATCCGCCGCGCGGTGGAGGAATACCGGATGATTGAGGACGGCGACACGGTCGCCGTCGGCGTGTCGGGCGGCAAGGATTCCGTCGCGCTGCTCGCCGGGCTGGCAGGGGTGCGGCGGTTCGTCGGCATCGATTTCACCCTCAAGGCGGTCACCCTTGACAACTGCTTCAACGGCGAGGAGGGCGATTTCTCCCCCATCGCCGACCTGTGCGGCTCGCTCGGCGTCGAATACATCCTGCGCCGCACCGACATCGGGCAGATCATCTTCGGCGAGCGCGGCGAATCCAACCCCTGCAGCCTCTGCGCGCGGATGCGCCGCGGGGTGCTGCACGACACCGCCAAGGCGAACGGCTGCAACAAGATCGCGCTCGGCCACCACTTCGACGACGCGGTGGAGACCTTCCTGATGAACCTCTTCAACGAGGGGCGGATCGGCTGCTTTTCCCCCGTCTCCTACCTCTCCCGCAAGGACCTCACGATGATCCGCCCGCTCATCTTCGCCACCGAGCGGGAGGTCCGCAACGCGGTGAACCGCGCCGGGCTTCCCGTCGTCAAGAGCAAATGCCCCGTCGACGGGTGCACCGAACGGCAGTGGACCAAGGAATTTTTATACGATATGGAGAAAACCCATCCCGGAATTACAAAACGTATCTTCGGAGCCATCCGGCGGGGACATGTCTCGGGGTGGTGATTTGCCGTGCTGCGCCCGGCAAGCCTTTTACGCGCCCCTCCGGGGCGCTCCAGATGTGCCGCCTGCGGCGGCGGAGATTGCCGGGTCCCGCCCCGACGGCGGTTTTCAATTTGCCGCGCTGCGCCCGGCGGGGCTTTAGATGCGCTCCTCGCCTGCGGCGAGCGCCGCAGAGCGGCGACGCACATTCAAAGAGGGCCACAGGCGCCACTTGTCCCTTCGGGACAAATGGTGTCCCCATTCGGGCTGTCGCTTCGCGACCCCTTTGGATTCCCCGTAGGGAGTCGCCATGCGACCCGGCCCTGCGGGCCGGAACCCTAAGCGGAGCCGCCTTCGGCGGCAAGAATCACTAGCGCGTTCCGCCGCGCGCTACGGGTTCCTTTTCGGACGGACGAAAAGGAACCAAAAGTCCGCCTAAGAACCCTCCACCTTGGGCGGCCTGCCCGGGCTGCGCCCGGAGCGCGCTACGCGC
>NZ_DBMDHH010000080.1:0-9063 GCF_057433415.1 Anaerotruncus sp.
CGTTGCGGCGGACCTGCCCGGTTTCAAAGTCGATGTCGATCTCGTCCCCCGCGCGGCCGATCACCCGCTTGATGATCGGCGGCTCCCCCTTCTGGCTGCGGTCGATGACGACCACGTCGCCGTATTGGGGGTCGTGGTAGCCCGCCTGCACCAGCAGCAGGCGGTCGCCGTCGCGCAGGGTGGGCAGCATCGAGGGGCCGGACACCGTCGCGGTGCGCGCCGCGAACGCAAAGATCAGCAGGATGACCCCCACCGCGATCACGCACGACTCCACCCATTCGTACACCTCGGCCACCGCGCCGCGGCGCCGTTCCCTGGCGTTCAGGGAGTTCTTGATGTCGTAGCGGAAGTCGTGTTCCCGCCGCGCGTCCTGTCGGGTCCTGTACTGCTGTTCCAACATACGCCCATCCTTCCGGAAGCCCGGACCTTTCCATTGATAGATTTTCAGTATAACACACCCCGTCCCGCGATTCAAGGCGGACGGCGTCGGCCGGGGCGCGGCCGAAGAATCGGAAGAAGAAAAGGGACGTTTTCACGTCCCCAGCCTGCGGGGCCGCCCGCAGGCTGCACGAGGGGGAACCGGATCGCCGCGGCCTGCGGCCTTGCTCCCTCATCCCCCTCGTGTGCGCCCCCTTTTTCAAGGGGAGTTTTGTCCGGCGCATGTCCGGACAAAACAGAAAGGGACGTTTTCACGTCCCTTTCAAAAGCGTTCTTATCGAATGGTGTCCTTGACCTTGGCGGCCTTGCCGACGCGGTCACGCAGGTAGTAGAGCTTGCTGCGGCGGACGCGTCCGTTCCTGACCAGCTCCACCTTGTCGATGTTGGGGGAATGGATGGGGAAAACCCTCTCGACGCCGCAGCCGTGGGCCACGCGGCGGACGGTGAAGGTCTCGGAGATGCCGCCGTGTTTCTTGGCAATGACCGTTCCCTCAAAAACCTGAACCCTCTTCTTCTCGCCCTCTTTGATCCAAACGTGTACCTTGACGGTATCGCCGATCTCGATCTTGGGCAGCTCTGCTTTCGTGCAATCGGTGACGATCTGCTTCAAAGCGTCCATTACTGCTTCCTCCTTATTTTTTGCAGACATTCATGCCCAAAATCGATGGCAGAGGACTGTCCGGTTTCATGTTCAATCCGGCTGGATTGGGCGTGAAATCCCGTTGCAGGATCACAACGTTCATTACATGCTTATATAGGATACCACAGGGGAATCCAAAATGCAAGTATTTTCTTCCTGTTTTTTACGAATTTACGATGAGCGCGATGAACTCGAGCGGCGTCTCCCCCGCGTTTGCGATGCTGTGCCCCTGGCCCGACGCGGTGTGCGCGCAGTCTCCCGGGGAGAGCGTGACCTCGGTGCCGTTGTCATTGTAGCGCGCTTCGCCCGCGAGGATGTAAAAGGTCTCGCTCTCGCCCTGGTGCTCGTGGTAGCCGATCGAGCAGCCGGGCGCGAGGACCATGTGATTGAAGAGCCTGCCGTGCCCGCAGAACTGCCCGGGCTGCAAAAGCTCCTTCATGCGCACCTCCCCGTCGCCGCCGCGCATCTGCGTCTTGACCGTCTCGGGAAGCTCCCGTTTTCTTGTAATCATCCTGCATGCCTCCTATTCAAATGGGTTTCCATCCTGGTCCAGAACCGCGGTGCGCACCACCCGCATCCAGTCCGCGCGCACCCCCTCCTCCGCCGCGAACGCGTCGAGCAGCAGGGTGGGGTTGAGGTTGAGCGTGTTGCCGGCGGCGGCGCGCATCGTAAAAACGAGGGTGTCGCCCGCCGCGCACTCCTCCCGCACCGAAAAGTGCGGCTTCGCGTCGATCACGCGCTCCCCCTTTTTGCCCTTCTTGACGACGGGGACCGTCTCCCGGTTCCGCCACGCCGCGAATTTTTCCGCGGCGGCCTCCGCCGTCATCCCGTCGAACTCCTGGGTGATCTCGTAGTCCGCCCACGCGATCGCCTCCGGCTTCTGTCCGGCCGGAGCCGCGCGGTAGCAGCGGACCCCCTCGGGCAGCACGGTGTTGAGGCGCTCCACCACCTCCTCCATCGGCAGCTCCCCGGTGAGGCGGAAATCCATCGACTCGCAGGTGCTCTCATAGCCGAGCGCGAGCGGCAGCGCGAAGGTCAGGTAGACGTGCGGGTGGAAGCCGAGGGTGTGCCACACCGGCAGTCCCGAGCGCTTGAGCGCGCGGGAGATGCAACGCACCATGTCGAGGTGGGAGATGTATTTGATCCGCCCGAGCTTCCGGTAAAAGACCCGGACGGTCATTTTGAAGAGCTCATTTTCCAAAGCAGGCACCTCCCACCAGCTTGTTCGCGCCGCAGCCGGAGCAGTTGAGGCGGCAGTGGGGCGTCACCTGCGCGGCGAGCGCGCGCTCGTGCTCGCGGATGAGGTACGCCTTCGTCACCCCGTAGTCGAGATGGTCCCACGGCATGACCTCGCCGTAGCTCCTCCGGCGGTTCGCGTAGAAGGAGAAGTCCACGCCGCACACCTCGGCGGCGTCCTCCCACCGCTCCATCGAGAAGAAGTCGTTCCAGCCGTCGAGCTTCGAGCCCAGCCGCCACGCGTATTCGACGACGGGGCACAGCCGCCGGTCGCCGCGCGCGAGCGCCGCTTCCAGAAAGCTCGTCGGGCTGTCGTGGTATTTGACGGTGATTTTCTTGCTCTTCACCGTGTCGAGCAGGATGCGCTGCTTGCGCCGCAGCTCCTCCCGCGTGTCCTGCGGCTCGAACTCGAAGGGGGTGAACGGCTTGGGCACGAAGCAGGCGACCGAGACGGTCACGCTGACCCCCCGTCCCTTGGGGCGGTCGGGCAGGCGGTAGAACATGTCGACCACCTTCTGCGCGAGGTGGATGATGCCCGCCACGTCCTCGTCCGTCTCGGTGGGAAGGCCCATCATGAAGTAGAGCTTCACATTGCTGTAGCCCCCCTCGAAGGCGGTGCGGCAGGTGCGCAGCACCTCCTCCTCGGAGACGTTCTTGTTGATGACGTCCCGCAGCCGCTGGGTCCCCGCCTCGGGCGCGAAGGTGAGGGAGGATTTGCGCACCGCCGCGATCCGCTCGACCAGCTCCTTGGAGAAGTTGTCCACCCGCAGCGACGGCAGCGCGATGTTGACCGCGTCCCGCTCGGTCCAGGAGAGCATGTCGTTCAGAAGCGGCTCGAGCTCGGAATAGTCGCTCGTCGAAAGGCTCGTGAGCGACACCTCGTCGTAGCCGGTGTGGTCGCACAGGTCGTGCGCCTGCCGGTCGAGGGTGGCGTGGCGCTTTTCGCGCAGCGGGCGGTAGAGGAACCCCGCCTGGCAGAACCTGCATCCGCGGATGCACCCGCGCAGCACCTCGACCATCGCGCGGTCGTGCACCGTCTCGGTGAAGGGCACGACGAAATCCTTCGGATAGTAGACGCCGTCGAAATCCCTGACGATCCGCTTCAGGACCCGGGCGGGCGCGCCCTCCCGCGGGGTGACGGCTTCGATCGTGCCGTCCTCCCGGTAGCTGACGTCGTAGAGGGAGGGGACGTAGATGCCCCCGATCCGCGCGGCGCGGCGCAGGAAGGTTTGCTTGTCCCAGCCCTCCCGCTTGGCGATCTTGTAGAGGTCGATCAACTCGAGGTTGACCTCCTCCCCCTCGCCGAGGATGAACAGGTCGATGAACGCCGAGATCGGCTCGGGGTTGCAGGCGCAGGGACCTCCCGCCACGACGAGCGGCGAAAGGCCGGTGCGGTCCTTGGAGCGCACCGGCAGCCCCGCGAGGTCGAGCATGTTGAGGATGGCGGTGAAGCTCAGTTCGTATTGCAGCGTGAAGCCGATGAAGTCGAAATCGGTGACGGCGTCGAGGCTCTCGAGCCCGAAGAGGGGGATCCGGTGCTCCCGCATCAGCCGCTCCAGGTCGTCGCCCGGCGCGAACACCCGCTCGCACCAGATATCCTCCCGCTCGTTCATCAGCGAGTAGAGAATCTTCATGCCGAGGTGGGACATCCCCACCTCATAGAGGTCGGGGAAGCAGAAGGCGAACCGCACGTCCACCTTCGCCGGATCCTTTACAATGCTGCCGAGCTCGCCGCCGGTGTAGCGCGCGGGCTTCTGTACCTGCAAAAGCACCCGTTCGAGCGCCTTTCTCACATTCATGATTTGAAACATCCTCTCAAAAAGCTACCCCCCATTTTACATGAAATGGGGGGTAAATGCAAGCTATGCGAACCGGTAGGCTTCGCTTGGATAGGGCTCGCCCGGTCCGGCCGTGCGCCGCAGGTCGGGCAGGGAGTAATAGTCGACCGTCTCCCCCTGCCGCAGCCCGACGGTATAGTCGTTCGGATAGAGGACGCCGCCCGGGAAATAGCCGTCCGGGTCGAAGACCTCCGTCTTTTCCCCGGTGACAAGGTCCAGGACGGTGAACCCGCAGTAGAAGGTCTCGCCGCCCAGGATTGCCTGCATCCCGACGAGGAAGCGCCCGCCGCCCATCAGGCGGGGGAAGGCGTAGCGCGCGGGGATGTTGTCCGTCCGCTGGCCGATCTCCCGGTTGGGGAGCCGGAGCTGTTCCCCCGTGCCGTCGGCGCGGGCGGTCCAGATGCCGTCGTCCGCCGCGTAGGCGATCGTCTCCCCCGAGAGGTCGAAGGAGCCGTCGTCCGGGAGCAGAGCGGTTGCGATGCGGTCGGGCAGGGCGTATTCCTCCACGGGGAGCCGCTGCCCGAACTTGCCGTAGAGCACCGACCCGGAGGTGAGCAGCCGGTAGTCGTACCCCGCCCGGTCATAGACGGGCGCGAGCGCGACGGGGCGGGTCTCCCGGTCGAGCCGGATGCCGTCCCCGAAGCTGCGGCCCGTCTTCGCGTCGAACGATTCGACAAACCAGCTCCCGTCCGCCGCGCGGGCCAGCACGGCCACCGATTCCCCCGTCCCGTAGGCGTCGATCGGGGCCGCGCCCGCGCGCTCCGTCTCGCCCGCAAGCAGGGAGTGGAGCGTCAGCGCGCCCGCGCGGTTCCACCGGAGCAGCAGGGTCCCCGCCTGCTGTCCGTCCCGGTAGCGGCAAAGCGCGTAATCGGGCGTGACGCCCGCCACGTAGAACTGTCCGCCCGCCGCGGTGAAGAGGGGCTTGTCCTCCCCGTAGGCGGTGAGCTCCACGAGATTCTGCCCGTCGTCCGCGCGGGAAGTCCGCACGGAGAGGTAATTTTCATAGTCCGCGGTGAAGAGCTCCCGCACCCCGCGGTCGAGCATGACCGGGCTTTCCCGCGTCTCGCCCGTCGAGAGGTCGAGCACCGTGTCGACCGTGTCGGAGCGCATCACGACGGTCATATCGTCCGGATAGGCCGTCCCCGAACGCATCGCGCCGAAATTCCGGTAATAGCCGACTGTCCCCGCGGCCAGGTCGCAGACCGCCAGCGCGGCGTAATCCGACTGCGCGCCCGGGATCGACGCGACCGCGGTCAGCAGCCTTCCGCCCCCGTGCAGGCGCGGCTCCGTATAGCGCGGCTGCGGGAAATCCTCCGGCGCGTTGGCGGGATAGCGGTCCCCCAGCGCCTCGGCGAGGCTGTCGGAGGAAAGCGCCCGCCGCACCGTGCCGCCGGGTCCGGCGAGCCACACCCCCTCGCCGTCGGCGCAGGCGGCGGCCCCGGACGCCGGGTCGAGGTCGTAGCCGCCCGGCCGCTCCCCGGACATCCGCCGCCACAGCTCGAGCGGGAGGCGGTACTCCTCCGATTTTTCCGGATCGGAGGCGGAGCGGTAGGAGACGACGCCGTTGTCCTGGACGAGACGGTAGTCCCAGCCGTTGAAGGAGGTCCTTTCCATCCGGTCGATCCCGGCTTCCGGCGAAAAGTCGTAAAGCGCCTCCCCGCTCGAGGTGTCGAACGCCTCGAAAAGCGCCTTGCCGTCCGCGTCCTCATAGCGGACCAGCAGGACCCCGCCGAGCTGAAGCAGCTCCCGCGGATAGAGGTCCTGCGAGCCGGGATCCGGCGAATCGAGCGGCAGGTACTCCCCCTCGAGGCTCACGGCGTCGGGGAGGGTATTTTTCCCGACCAGCCGGGCGATCCCGTCATAGACCTCCCCGCCGAACAGGTACTGCCCCGTCTCGTCCCCGACCTGGAGCCAGAGCACCGTCTTCCCGGGATACAGCTCGTGGCTCTCCCCGCAGAGGAAGAGTTCGAGGGAACAGACTTTCCCGCCGCCCAGCACGCTCACCTGCTGGTAGCCGAGATCCTCCTCCCCCTCGATGGAACGCATCTCCACCCGCTCAAAGGGCGAGACGGTCAGCAGGTTCGCGATCCCCTCCACCAGCGCGCGGGACATCCTCACCCGCTGGAATTCGCCCGGCGGGTCGATGCGCACGTCGCCGGGACGCGCGCCCGTCAGTTCGGCTTCCATCGCGAGCAGGAGCGGGTCGTCCGTCTTTTCCGGAGCGGGCCGCGCGGGCTCCTTGGCGGGCGCGGGACCCTCCACGGGCGGCTGCACGCAGCCCGCCGCAAAGAGGCAGAGCGCCAGCGCCAGCAGGGCGCAGAGCCATCGTTTCATCAAATCCCCCCTAGCGGTATTTCACGGCGGCCAGCCACGGGCCGTCGCCGTCCACATCTTCAAAATAAACATAGGATTCCGTGAGTCTCCCCGGCCCGATGACGTCAAAATCATTACATCCAAAATCGGGCAGAGGCTTGGATTGGTCGTCAGGGTTGTCGAGGGAACAGACGTAAAAACGGATCTCGTCATTATCGCCGTCCATTGCGGCCCGTACAAGCGTCTGTGCGCCAAATAGAAGATCCGGATAATGATCTCCAAAATGGATCGGGTATTCCCGGGTTTCGCCGGTCTGCGCATCCAGAACGACGGTATATGAGGCGCTTTGTGAGATCACATAGCGGTCCTCGACGCCGCACTTGATCGACCCGTTGGTCCGCCTGCCCACTTCCAGCTCTGTCCGCGCCCCTGTTTCCAGATCGCACAGAACCGCGCCCGCATAGTGTTCCCCGTCTCCCGCATACGGAGAAAAGAGCGCGGCCGCCACCTTTTCCCCATTGCAGAGAAACCGCGGAGCGTAGAGAAGATAGGGCGGCGCATCGGGCGTGGCCCCCATCCCGTCGGGCAGATCGCTGTTGTTCAGGATTCTTCGGGCGTTTTCGCCCCGCGCGTCCGAAATCCAAATGCCGTCCTCCGCCGCCCAGGTAAAGGCGTTCCCGCTATAGTCATAGGCGCAGGGCGAATATCTGGTCGAAAGGCCAAACTCCAGCAGCGCGATATTCTCCGGCAGCGGCACGACCTCTTCGGCCGTTTCGTCGGTGCTGCTCCGGTAGAGCATCCGGTCCGTGAGCAGGACCCGGTAGTCATAGGGGCCGTATGAGACCTTCTCCATCCCCCAGACGAGCTCGTCTACCGGAAACCGGTAGCGCATCTCCCCCGAAGACAGGTCAAACGCCCCGATCATCCAATGGAGTTCGGAGCCCTCTCCCTTCCGTTCATACCAGCTGCACACCAGCACGTCTCCCGACTGTAAGAAATCCCCATAGATCAGTTCGCTCTTCCCGATTCCCTCCATGGGCCTCAGGATGACCGCCTCCTCCGGGAACGCTTTGGGGGACTCCTCCGCCGATCCGGGCGCGGGCTCCGATTCCGCCGGGGTAACGCCCGCCGTCACGGGCGGGGAACCGGGCAGCGCCCCGCCGGGAGCGTCCGCCCCCGGACTTTCGCAGGCGGCCAGCGACAGGCAGAGCAAACCCGCCGCGAGCGTGCAGAGCATCCGTTTCATCCAAAGCCCTCCTCCTATGTCCGTCGAATCCGATATTGAAACAGTGTCGGATTTTGGCGGTTTTCATCCGGGCTGGCAAAATTTTGTGAAAAAAGAGGCCGCCGCTTCCTCCTGCATTTTACCACACATCCCGCCGAATGACAAACCGAAGGCCCCTCCGGCAGCGCCGGAGGGGCCTTCGTCCTATCCCCGCAGGAGGGTGGCCGCGAGATAAAGCGCGGTCAAAAGCATCGTATAATTGCCGCGCGGCAGCAGCAGGAGGGCCGCCGCGAAGAGGGGCGTGAGCACCGCGAACCCCGCGAGCTTCTGCCAGAACGCCGCCTGTTCGGGCTTCCCGGCGCGGCAGAGCGCGAGCCCCAGCAGCACTCCGCCGTCCAGCCGGCCGACCGGCAGGAGGTTGAAGATGCAGAGCGCCAGGTTTGCGGCGGCGAAGCCGTTCCAGCCGCAGAGGAGGACGCACGCCCCCGCGGCGAGCAGGTTCGCCGCCACGCCGCCGAGGTAGACGGCCGTTTCCCGGCCGTAGGAGAGCAGGCCGCGTTTTTCCAGCCGCACCCCGACCGCGCAGAACCGCATGGCGAGAATCCGCGCGCCCGTCAGGCGCATGACGAGGATATGCCCACCCTCGTGCACGAGCACGCCCCCCAGCGCGGGCAGGCCGAGCCCCGAACGGTCGCAGAGCAGCCAGAGCGCGAGCACCGCGAAGAAGCCGAAGGTGAAGGAATAGCGCGTGCCGCCCCACTCAAACTCCATCGGCGTCCATCCCGTCGAGCACCCACGCGGGGTTGTAGTACCGGCCGTCCTTGCTGATCTCAAAGTGGACGTGCGGCCCGGTGGAGATGCCCGTGCTGCCCACCAGCGCGACAAGCTCCCCCCGCCGCAGGTTCGCGCCGAGCGGCGCGGCGATCGACTCGCAGTGGCAGTAGGTGGTCGTCAGCCCGCCGCCGTGGTCAAGGGTGATGTAGTTGCCGTAGATGGGGGAGCTGTCCACCTCCACGACCCGCCCCGGCAGCGACGCGTAGATGCCGCTGCCCGAAGCCGCTGCGATGTCCACCCCCCGGTGGAAGTCCTCCGCACCCGAGATGGGGTGCTCCCGCCAGCCGAACGGCGAGGTCACGGCGCCCCCGGCCGGCGCGTCCACCCGCGCCGAGACGAGGATCGGCGAAAAGGCGCAGGAGGAGGGAGCCTCCTTCCCCGCCGCGTCGCCGCGCCCGAACCAGCCGCCCGCGCCGCTCAGCCCCTCCGCCGGAGCGGAGGGACCGGAGGAAGCGGCGGCGCCGTACCCGGGCGCGTCCGGGGACGGCGGCTGAGCGGCGGGCGGCGTGAGCAGCTCGGTCAGCACCCGCGCGGCGGCG